>JAQXRJ010000001.1 GCA_029218465.1 bacterium
AAAGCTTTTTCCTTTACATTATTTGTAAACTCTTTTACAACTTTATAATTAACATCAGCCTCCAAAAGAGAAAGTCTAATCTCTCTCATCATTTCACTAATATTATCTTCAGTTATTTTTCCATATCCTCTAATTTTATGAATCACATCTTGCAATCTATCACTTAAATTTTCAAACATAAATTATCACCTAATAACTATTATACAATATTTTTATATTTTTTCACAAAAAATAGTTGATTTTTTTATTGATTTTTAATATAATATGTATATATCTGATGCAGATGTGGTTCAACGATTAGAATTCGGCCTTGCCAAGGCTGAGACGGGGGTTTGACTCCCCTCATCTGCTCCATGAGTTTTTAATTCCTTGATTTTCAAGGGTTTTTATTTTGCCTAAATGAAGGGAGTCAAACCATTCCATTATTTAAATCTCGCTTGAGTATCAATTTAATTATTTGTACTATTTATGTTAATAAAATAGTTTCTAATATATTTCTTAACTGTAAGTAATGTATACTTTTCTCTATCTACATAGAATATATTATCATCTTCATGATATTCATCATAATATAATACCAATAAATAAACTTCATTTTTACTAAATACAATTCTATGTGGTGTTAGAGCATGTATATTTACTCTATCAAACATTACAATAAATCCATTATAATATTCTACCTTTATGCCACTATGCTTAGCCATCTTGTTTAATGATTCTTTAACCTCGTTATTAAATATCATTTTTTCTATCTTAAACTTACCAATATTATTCACCTCCTGAAGTTAATTATTAACCTCACACAAACAATACCGCATAACTTTTATAAAGTCCAGTAAAAAAAGAAGCAACTAATTATGCTTCTAATTCAACTTTTAAAAATACTTTTTTTCCTTTTTGAATAACAATAAACCCATCTTTAAAATCTAATTCGTTTATTATTCTATTAACATCATTTTCTTTTCTTTGGTTAATTGAAATTCCATTTTGTTCTATCAATCTTCTTGCTTCTGATTTTGATGATACTAAATTTGTTTCAACTAATAAATCTAAAATATTAATTCCTAACTTTTCTTTAAATATTGTTGTTGATGGCATATTTTCTGATACACCTTTATTACTAAATAATTCTTCTGCAATATGTTTTGCTTTAATTGCTTCTTCTTCTCCATGAACTAATTTAGTCACTTCAAATGCAAGTAATTTTTTTGCTTCCCTTATATCTTTATTACACAATTCTTTAATGTCATCCATTTCCATTCTTGTAAAAAATGCTAAGCTTCTCTCTACATCTTCATCAAACGAATTTATCCAAGCTTGGAAAAAATCAAAAGCACTTGTTTTTTCTCTAGATACCCAAAGTGTTCCGGTTGCAGTTTTACCCATCTTTTCTCCATCTGCTTTTAATAAAAGTGGGCAAACAAATCCAAATAATGGATCTATTTTCTTACCTTCACTAAATCCAATTTTACGAGAAAGGTCAACACCTGCTAAAATATTCCCCCATTGGTCAGAACCACCTATTTGAAGTTTACAATTAAATTCTTTATTTAAATGTACAAAGTCAAATGCTTGCATTAACATGTATCCCATTTCTAAGAATGTTAATCCACCTTGCTCTAATCTCTTTTTGTAACATTCTGCTGATAGCATATTATTAACATTAAAGTGTACTCCAATATCCCTCATAAAATCAACATAAGTCTTATCACAAATCCAATCTGCGTTATCAACTATAATTGCCGGATTATCTCCATCAGTTTTTACAAATCTTTTTACCAATTCTTTTACTTCTGCTTTATTATAAGCAACGTCTTCCTTTGATAGCATTTTTCTCATATCACTTTTGCCTGTCGGATCCCCTACCAATGCAGTAGCTCCACCAACCAATATAATTCCTCTATGCCCAAAATCTTGTAACCATCTAAACATAGTTAAAGCAAAGAAATGTCCAATATGCAAACTATCTGCAGTAGGGTCTATTCCTAAGTAAAATGTCATTGGTTCTCCATTAATTAAATCAATAATTTCTTTTTCATGTGTTAAATCTTTTACGTATCCTCTTTCTTTAAGGATATCAAATAATTTCTTTTCCATTTTTATTTCCTCCTAAATAATTTGTATAGCTAATTAAATTACATTCACCAAAGCAATAATAGTAATAGTCACTATCCATACAAATCACCTCCTTGAAAATAAGAAACGAGCAAACATCCAAAAAGGACGAATTGCTCGTGGTACCACCTTTATTTGTAATAATAGTTTATTACCTCTTATTGATAACGGATACTATCCGATTAAAATCATCATTTGTAATTCATTATTCCTTTTTTACTTATTTCCACCAAACATAAGCTCTCTCTTAAACATTTAAAAATAATTACTTCGAATGAATCGCTTTTTAATTAACTGAATTTAGTATACTATATTTTCCTTTAAAAATCAACCACTATTAATATTTGAGAATAGTTTGTAGGTTTTTTGTGAACAATTTGTAGGTTTTGATGAAACATTATGTGGTCTGTTTGTGGCATAATTGTGGCACTTTTGTAGGTTTATGTATTGTTGTAAATGTCAATAAATTTAAATTATTTACTTAATAATCGTTCTTAAAATTGTTATTTAGAATAATTTTTCTTTCAGAAAAGCATTACCCTTTGAGGATAGCCAAAACATCATTTCCTTTATTTATAAGGTTTTTAATGTTCAAAAGGGGTTTGGAAGAGTACTCTCATTAGCTCCATGTGAAATTTAACTAGTGCTTCACAGTACTAGTTTTTTTATGGAACAAATGAGGGAAACAACACCAATCTTTTTTAGACAATTATTAAAATTAATAATTTTATCCCTTATAAAGTTCCATCTTACACATACTAAAGCATTAATATCATATTCACTATTATTCTTATCTTATTTATATATTCATTACCCTCTAATTTTTTTATATTAATTAGCACTTAATAATTTAAAATTCATATTACATTAAATTACTTTTTTCAATATTTTATCAGTTTTTAAATCTATTGAACTTATTTCACATTCAGCTCTTCTATCAAATGAATTACTAAATATTTCAATACTACCATCTAAATAACTAATAACATACCAATCATCATTGCAATAAACTTCTTTTAAATCTAATACATCTATTGTTTCATATTGTTCCAAAGAATTATTCTTTTCTGCTTTCACATATCTTAATGCATTAACTTTTTTATTAATTTCAATCAAATAATTTTCTTCATAAGATTTATCTGATAAATAATGCATAATCTCTTTTCTATCATCTTGATAACTAAAATAACTTTGTCCTAAATTAAATATACCATTTCCTCTAATTAAATATTGGACATTTTTAGAATCAGAATATTCTACCGCCTCAATCGGTTGTGGTAAAATATCAACAAACCTTCTTTTAATTCCCAATTTACTTCCAAAGTCCTTATCTTTAAGATTACAAGTTTTAGCTATTAGGCAAGGATATTTTTCTATACCTTTTATTTCTTTATCAAAATTAGTAAACCCAATTGTTACATTTTTAATACAACTATCTATTCCTTCAAATTTAAATGAAATTCTTATTAATTCATCAATAGCTTGTAAATATACATCAAAGAAATCAACACAATCTATCTTTTTTGAAATTTCAATATTATCAAAGCACAATAAATCTCCATTTCTCCAAACCCAACTATGTGCTAAAATCTCATTATCTTTTTTAACAACAAATATTCTTCCATTAAAACTAGTTACAGCATGTTTTAAACATGAATATCCATTACCTAACACAGTAAAACAGCAATCAGTTTTATTACCAACACATAAAGCATCCATATTATCTAATCTTAATATCTCATAAGAATATTTATCTTTTGTTCCTGTAATTCTTGGTATTGTAGAAGCTATTCTACTTAAAATCTTATCATGTAATACTAAAGTTTCATTTACAATACTATTTGTACATCCAACGAATTTAAATATTCCCTCTAAACGATAATATTTAGGTGGTAGTGTTATTTCATCACTTTTTAAAAATTCTATTATTGACTTTAATGATTTATCCTTATTATTCATCTCAATCATTTTCCATTCACTGAATATTCTAGGAAAATATTTATATAAATCACTATCTTTATTAGATAACATTCCTTTAATCCTAGAATAATTTCTATCACTAAATAATAAATTAATTATCTTAGTATTTAGTATTGGATTACCTTGTTTATCTAAAATTACATTCTTAATATCAACATTACCTACCAAATGCTCTAATACAGGTAATGTATCATCAATTTCTAATAAAACTCTAGCGTTATTAAATCCAACCATTAACATTAATTTTAAAATTAACTGTTTATAATTTATAAAATGCCAGTCGCTATTTTCAAACTTTTTATATAACTGTTTATGTTGTTTAACATTATAATTTTCTAATTGTTCTACTGTAAATCCCTCTACATTAAAATCTATACTTCCTAATCTATTTAAGATTGTTATTTCTTCAATACTAGATAGCTCATATAAAACAGTAATTGACTTACCCATAACAATTTTATAAAATATTTTTTCTATTTCTTTAAAATTATTGTTTTCAATATTGTTAACAATATTTTGATTTCTTAAGAACAATATAAAATTTGATAAGTGTTGTTTATAATTTTTATCACTCTTTGTAATAATATTACTTTTTAACATTTCTCTAAGTTCACTTAAATTCTTAAAATATTTTTTTGAAAAAATAGAAGTCATTTCATCAATTTCCTCTAATATACCATTAGTTTTAATATTACTTCTATATTTTGTTTCAACATATCTTAATGCTGATATATCTTTTCTACACATATATTCTATAAACATATAAGAAATATAAAATTCTGTGTCAAATAATTCTTCAATATTATCAATTTCAAAAGCATCCAATATGTTTCTAAAATCATCATTAAATACCTTAGCTTTGGAACACACTTTAATCCAATCATTTAAAGTTAATGTATTAAATACTTCTCTATTCTTTTTATATAAACCTATTACAATGTTTGGTCTTATTTTAAATATTATCTTTTTTATATCTTGTTTTTTTATTATGTTTTCAAAAAAATTAGATATTAAAATTTGTTGTTTTGTTTCATCAGTTTCACTCAAATACTCATTTAAATCACATTCAGAAATATTACTAAATGCAGTATTTAATTTATCATAATGTTTATTTACAAATTCTTTATAAACTTCTATATTCTCTATATATTTTAGAAATGATAAAAGTTGTCTCGGATTAAATTGGTTAATTTTTTCATTAAACTTATCTAGGAAGAAATTCATAAATTCTTCATTATAAACTCTTTGTTGTTGAAAAACATCGTTTATATCATTTATACTAGCATTTTCATA
>JAQXRJ010000002.1 GCA_029218465.1 bacterium
TTATTAATTGATAACAAATAAAGACAAGCTTTATTTGAATACATATTATAATTACACAAATAAAAATTCAAGGGTCTAAATGAACTCATTTCATTCGCCCTTGATTTTTTATTTGATGTCTCCTAAATGGGGTTCACATCAAAAATTTGCTAGACTTTTATTTAAGCTTATATCCTAATTTTTCTAATTCCATTATAGCAATGGCAGATAATTCATTTTTTGATAATTCCTTAATATCAAAAAATTCTGCGCCAAGTGAATCATCATTAACTTCATCTACGCATACTTCTTTTTTAATTTCATTATTAAAATTTGAAACTGTAAAGAAAATACCAGTATGATGCACTTTTACTAAAATGTCTTCCTTAAATTGCCATTCAAAAGATACTGAATCAGCATCTAACAATTTATAATCAACCACCTCAATGCCAACTTCTTCCTGTAATTCTCTTTTTAATGCTTCTTCTGGTCTTTCACAAAATTCAATTGTTCCACCAGGTAAATCAAGTTTTCCATCATAAGGACCACCAAATTTTTTAATAAGTAATACTTTGTTTTCTTTTATTATTAATCCATATGCTCCAAGTTGTTTAAATTCTTTCATAATTTTTTCTCACTTTCCATTTTTTACCAATACAATTGTAGCATATTTTTTTAATTATATTAGTATTTACCTTTATTTTTTGTTCGTTATAATGACTCTATTCTTGTATTTGAATTTTCATACATCCAGTTAAATTTTCCATACTGCTTTAATTCGCAATCAACTACGATTTTTAATATAACCCACTAGTTTGACAGTTGATAGTTATTAATCCACTCTAAATATTGAAAAAACTATTTTTTTTATCATTTTATAGTTGCGTATGTATTCGTATGTTTGATTTAATGATATTAGATAAGGTAGTGATGCAATGAGATTAAAAATTAGAAAAATGAATAATTATTACTATTATTCTATTATTATGGACTATACAAATCTTAATGGAAAAAGAATCACTAATGTATTTGAAAAACCAGGAAATCAAGAACAAGCTGAAAAAAGCATTGAAACTAATAATGTTTCAAGAAAAGGTTAAAATGATTATTGAAAATTTATTGATTTATTAAATTTAACTGCTGATGGCGAAATAGCTGAAAATATTACTTATTCTATTAATGAAGATTTAGCTAAATAAAGAGCTAAATAGGATGATTATTGTACACAAACTGATGCTATTAACGAAATATTTAAAATAGTTAAAGGCAGGGGGAATTGAGAATTATTTAGAATTATGATTAGCTAGACCAATTAATCTATCTAGGGAAGAGAGAATTAAAGCTCATTTCACGATATGTTTTATTTCGTTATTAATTTATAAATTTTAACGTACGAATTTTTTTAAGTGAACAAAAACTCTCTAAATCTTTAGAAAATAAGGCTTAGGGAGTTTTGTTCTCATGTAACTGTCAAAGTCAAGTGATTTTTCAATAACTATCTGTTACTTAATAATATTTACCATAGAAATCACTCTTTCTTTAATAGGATAGTCTTTGTATGACTTCCAAGCTAAACATGGAGTTCAATACACAAAAAAACTAATCCATTTCTGAATTAGTTTTATTTAAGTTCGAAAAGTTCGAGTGTATTCCTTTATGGAGCAACTAAAGAACATATCTAACAATTCTTATGACTAAAATGATATAACTAACTAAATTGATTATATTTTTTATTATTTTTAAATTTATCTATTCTTCTTCAATAAAATTTTCATCTTTATTAATAATTTTTAATAATTCATCTATCTTTTCTTCTTTTTTAAGAATTTCAAATTTTAATTTTTTTATTTCTTCTTTTAATTGTTCAATTAAAATATTATTTTCTACCATTTTTTGATTGCCTTTCTTCAAGCATTTTTACTTGTTCAGTTAATTTAAAAATTTTATCATCTAATTGATTTTTTTGATTAATTAGTGACGCTAGTTGTTTTTTTAAGTCTTTAATTGAATTTATTGATGTTTCTGTTTCATGATTTTTTAAAATCTCTTTATCGTAATAATCAACATAAAATTTTGCAATTATTCTATTTTGTTCGACATAGTCTTTTAAAGCTGCTTCTCTCAATATATCTATAATTTTTATATTTCCAGATGAATTTCTTGCTATTAACGCATTCCTTATATCAATAAAAAATACTTTGCCAAATCCTAAATCCTCTAAAGTAAGCATTACGTTTTCCCAACGATAATCTATAGTATCTATATCATAATTTTTATAAAGTAAAATGTCTTGTGGTAGCACATCATTACAATATTTATATCTTAAAATTTTTTGAAAAGCCTTATATTGCTTTGATAAATATGGTGTTTTAGTTAATAAATCAATATCAGCATTTATAAAGTTTTCAATTGTAAAAATACCAGCATAATTTAATTTTTTTATGCGATTCAAATTTTTCTTGTTATTTGAGCAAAAAATTTCTTCATCTTCTAATCTTGTTCTTAAATCCATATTTTATCCTCCCAACATAGTTTATTATACCACATTTTAAAAAAAAGTGGTAAAAAAATTATTTTATAAGTAAAAAATGGGAATTAATTCATAAAATCATTAAAAAATTATGTATCCGGGAACTTTGAATTTAATTCAAGGAGTTGGTTATATTTTCTCGTTATTTGAAAGGAATTGTATAGTTTTTATATACTTCTAATATAGTTTTCTAAATCTTTAATTAATATCTTTTGTTTTAAGTTTTCTATAAATGAAGTTGTTTCATAATTAAATATTAATATAGTTTTATTTTTAACTATTAACTTATGTGGTTCAATATAAGATAGGTTAGTATTCTCAATAGTTCTAATACTGCTATTTATAAGTTTATATTTAACATTTGCAAACTCACATATGAATTCTATTTTCTTTTTTTTAATTTTATTCACTTCAACTTCAATTTCTTGTTTAATTATTTTAGTCATTTTCATCAACTTCTTCCTTTTTACAAATAAAAAAATCAATTCCATTCCTAGAATTGACATTTACTAATTAAAAAAGTTGAACCTTTGACAAAAAGTTCAGCTTGATTCTTCAATGGAGGGCCTAGTCGGATTTGAACCAACGATCGGGGAGTTGCAGTCCCATGCCTTACCAGCTTGGCTATAGACCCACTACGTACTTATAATTTTACATAAAATGTTTTTAATTGTCAATTAAATCTTTGATTTTTTCTTGTATCATGTTAAAATGTTCTTATTTGAAAGGAGTTTATTTATGTTAGACATTATATTAGATGCATTAGTAGATTCAATAAAACTTTTACCATTCTTATTTATAGTATATGTTATTATGGAATTTGTAGAACATAAATCAAATGCTAAATTAGAAAATACAATAAAAAAAAGTGGTAAATATGGTCCTGTTTTAGGAGGAATTTTAGGAATAGTTCCACAATGTGGTTTTTCGGTAATGGCTTCTAATTTATATGCTACTGGCATGATAACAACTGGAACTTTAATTGCAATTTTTTTATCTACTTCAGATGAAATGTTACCAATATTTTTATCAAATGGAATAGAATTATCTATAATATTTAAAGTTTTGGTTTCAAAAGCAATAATTGGTATAATTTTTGGATTTTTAATAGATTTTTTTATTAGAAGAAGAAAAACTCAAATTAAAAAGAATATTAATGCTATTTGTAATAAAGAAGAATGCCATTGCGATGAAAATATTTTTTTATCAAGTTTGAAGCATACTATAAATATATTTATGTTTATATTATTTATAAATATTTTTTTAAATTTAATTATATATTTAGTAGGGAAAGACTCTATATCAAATATATTTATAAATAATTCTTTTGTTGGTCCCATTATATGTAGCTTAGTAGGACTTATTCCTAATTGTGCATCTTCAGTAATAATAACACAACTATTCATAAATGGCACAATAACGTTTGGAACTATGATGTCTGGTTTATTATGTTCAAGTGGTATGGGAGTTCTTATGTTATTTAAAGTTAATAAAAATAAAAAAGATAATATAACAATATTACTATTGACATATTTAATAGGTATTTTTGTAGGAATTTTATTAAATTTTATTAATTATAATATTTAAGTATTAAATTATTATTTTTAGTCATAATATTAATGTAGTCTATATGATATAGGAGGAAAATATGGATTTAATACCAAGAAGTAATTTCTTTTTTGATGATTTATTTAATGATTTTCTAAGTTATAAAGACACTAATTCTTTTAAATGTGATATTTATGAAAAGGAGAATAAGTATTTTATTGAATTAGATATTCCTGGCTTTTCAAAAGAAAATACAACTATTGAATGTGACAATGGTTATTTAACAGTAAGGATATCAAAAAAACATGAAATTAATGACGATGATAAAAAATATATAAGGCGTGAGAGAATGTCTAAAGAATATAGTCGCAGTTTCTATGTTGGAAATGTTGATTCAAGTGATATTAAAGCTAATTTTAAAAATGGTAGTTTAATTATTGAAATACCAAAACAAGAAAAAATTGATAATAATAAAATTATTGAAATAGAGGAAAATTAATTTCTCTTTTTCTTTTTTAATATTATATGATAAAATCTAAATATGAACTGGAGGTTATATTATGGATAAAAGAATAATAGAAGCTTTGGAAAAAGAGAAAGAAAGACAAAAAAATAATATTGAACTAATAGCAAGTGAGAATTATGTATCTGATGATATATTAAAACTTCAAGGCAGTATTTTTACAAATAAATATGCAGAAGGTTATCCATCTAAAAGATATTATGGTGGATGTGTTAATGTAGATATAGTTGAAAATATTGCGATTGAATACCTTCAGAAACTATTTGGTTGTAAATACGCAAATGTTCAGCCTCATAGTGGTAGTAGTGCAAATATGGCGGTTTATAGAGCTCTTTTACAAAAAGGTGATAAAGTAATGGGTATGAATTTATCACATGGTGGGCATTTGACTCATGGACATCCTATAAATTTTAGTGGTATTGATTATGAAATAATTGGATATGATGTTGACAAAGACACTGAAATGATTAATTATGATAATCTAGAAGAATTAGTTAAAAAGGAAAGACCTAAAATGATTATTGCAGGTGCAAGTGCATATTCAAGAATAATAGATTTTAAAAGATTTGGAGAAATTGCACATAGTGTTGGTGCATATTTAATGGTTGATATGGCTCATATAGCTGGTCTTGTCGCAGTGGGTCTTCATCCTAATCCTGTTGAATATGCTGATGTTGTAACATCTACTACTCATAAAACTTTAAGAGGACCTAGAGGGGGAATTATTTTAACTAATAATGAAGAAATAATAAAGAAAATCAATAAAACAATATTTCCTGGTATACAAGGTGGTCCTTTAATGCATGTGATAGCTGCCAAAGCACAATGTTTCTTTGAAGCATTACAGCCTAATTTTAAAATTTATCAAGAACAAGTCTTGAAAAATATAAAAGCTTTGTCTAAAAGTTTAAATGATAATGGATTTAGAATAGTGTCAAATGGTACTTCTAATCATTTGATACTTGTAGATGTGTTTTCTAAGGGAATAACAGGACAAGAAGCAGAAAAAAAATTGGATGAAATAAGTATTACTGTAAATAAAAATACTATTCCTTATGATAAAAATTCACCAGTAATTACAAGTGGTATAAGGATAGGAAGCCCTGCAATGACAACTAGAGGATTATTAGAAGATGACTTTGAAGAAATTGGTAACATAATAAGCGATTGCTTGCTTGAAAAAGATTCAATAGATAATTTGAAAAATAGAGTAAGTAATGTAATTAAAAAATGCAGTAAATAATATGTCATGATTGAAGTTAAAATCAGAAATTATAATGATGTGAACCCCATTTAGGAGACATCAAATAAAAAATCAAGGGCGAATGAAATGAGTTCATTTAGACCCTTGAATTTTTATTTGTGTAATTATAATATGTATTCAAATAAAGCTTGTCTTTATTTGTTATCAATTAAT
>JAQXRJ010000003.1 GCA_029218465.1 bacterium
TAAAACAAAAAGAATATTAACTAATCAAACATTATCTGGTACTAGCTATGAAAAGGAATTTACAGTTAATAGAATTGCTGGAAATATTATTAATCTTTCAGGTGAAATTTTTGTAAATGGTAAAAGTGTAGTTACTTGTAATGATAGTTTTGAATTTTCCAAGAATAAAACATGTAAGGTAGAATCAATTTCTATTGAAAATACTGATGATGATAAAACTATTATCAAACCCAAAATATCGTCAGGAAATAATCTTGTTGCTCCTAATAAATATGAAATTATTGATTCTTCTGCAAATATGAAATGTGATAATTCGGGAATTTGTACTTTATCTAATTTTATAAATTCTTCCGCGACTATTAGATATTTATATGATGATATTCCTTGTGGCGAATTTAAGATTAGTGGAAATGTTTATAAGTGTACAGAAAAAAATAAAGCGACTGAAATTGATAATATCAAGGATTATTGTAAGAATAATTGGGAAAAGGATAAAGATAATTACGAAAGTGAAGAAGATTGTATTTCAAGATGTGGTGATGGTAATAATTATTGTAAGAGTCTTACAACTATAAAAGAAAAAAAAGCGTGGTGTAATATTAAGAGCAACAGAGATTCAGTTGGATATAAAAAGTATGAAGAATGTGTTAATGATTGTGCAGGAGGAGATATAGGGGAGTTTTTATATAGGCCGATTTCTCTCGGAAATGCTTTTCCAAATCGTGAAGCTGGATCAAATTGGATAGGCTATGAAGAAAAAACTAATAAAAATGTATTTAATAATGATCCAAAATATGTTATAATTCTTGATAGTAAAACAATAGAAGAAATAAAACAAGATACAAATGGTGATAAATCAAAGTATGTTAGTTTTAATTCTACTAAAGAAACTGGATTTTATATGAGCGAGTTTATTACAAAATTTGATAATATTATTACTTCTTCATATAGAAACAATGGAGGTTGATGCCATAATGTCTAGTTCAATGTGGGGATATTTGTTTTTAGTGCTTGGTATAATGTCTGCTGCTTTATTGATTCTCTTTGGTAATATTAATACAAAAAGAGAGCAAAACTATTATCTATTAAAAGAAGTTACTCAAAATGCAATGCTCGATTCAGTAGATCAAGATGCTTATAATAATGGAATATCCGAAGATGTAAAAACAAATATTAATAATTATGCAAATGGAGAAGAAATATTCGCTTGCAAAGCAAATGTTCCTGTAGTACGAATTGTAACAGAAAAATTTGTTGAAAACTTTACAAGAAGATATGCCGAACTTGCTAATGAAAAATATGATTATAAAATAGAAATATTTGATATTCAAGAATGCCCACCTAAAGTAAGTCTTAGAGTTTCTTCAACGGAAGATTATTCTTGGGTTGAAAGTCTTTTTAGAGGTGGAAATACAAATGGTGAAATAACAATTGTGAATGATTTAAGTGCAATATTGGAAACAAAAGATTAGAAAGGGGAATTAATATGAATAATCTTTCATTAAAAATAAGAAAACTTTTTAGTAATAAAAACTTTGTTACTGCTTTTTGCTTTATCTTAATTGGAGTAGTGCTTATAATAGGTTATAAGTATAGAATTAATGAAGCAACTAATCCTGTTAGGGTACCATATGCTTTAACAACTATATCACCACAAACTGAAATAACAGCTGATATGATAGGAATTATGTCTATTGCTAGGGATGCTGTTAATGAGGATATAGTTTATACTTCTGCAAATGAGGTGTTAGGAAAATATGTTAATCTAGAATCAACTGTTTATGCAGGAAGCTTGTTTTATAAAAATGCTGTTGTTGATAAATCAAGTTTAGCCTCATCTGTGCTTCTTGATATTCCTGATGGACAAACACTATTGACTTTAAAAGTTGATATGAAAAGTAGTTACTATAATTCTTTAGTGCCAGGTGATTATTTTGATTTATATGTTAGAACTATTGGTATACTTCCAGACGATAGATCAAGTGAAGATGAAATATTAGTTGGTAAATTAATTGATAAGATAAAAATATTAGCTGTAAAAACAGAGAATGGACAAAATGTTTTTGGTGGAACCGAAGCAAGAACTCCCGCTGGAGTTTTGTTTGCTGTACCTGAGGATCAAGCATTATTATTAATGAAAGCAGATTACTTTTCAAGATTATCTAATGTTGATGATATAGAGTTTGTTATAATACCAAGAGGTGAAAAATATAAAAGTTCTACTGGAGAAACTATAACATCAAATATTACTAGTGAGCAATTGGAAAAATATATCAAAGATAAAACTAAAGACATTGACACTAAATCGATAAAAGAAAATACAGAATTGGGTGGTTAGTATGGATTCTGTAATGAATTTGCAAGGAGTAGGATATAATAACGATGATTTAAATATAAATGAGATAGATTTATCAAAAGAAAATAGTTCCGAATCACTTGAAACTTTAGATACTAATAATGATGTAATTGATGTTATTGATGAAGCCACTACTAATAATAATACAGTTATTAAAACTGATATAAATATTGGTAATAATGAAAATGAAAACAATACGGATGATGCTATTTTTTCCAGCATAGATTTTGGGCCTCTTAAGAAATATTTAGAGGATGATAACATTACAGATATTTCTTATAGTAATAATGGTCAATTATGGCTAAAATCTTTATCAAATGGAGTTTATAGATCAGATGAACAGGATGTTAATAATTCATTAATTGAAAAAATTGCATTTCAATGTTCAAATGTAATGGGTAAGTCGTTTAATATGGCTCATCCTTTCTTAGATTCAGAAAGTGCTGAATTACGTATGAACTTTGTGCATGAATCGATTGCTAGAAATGGTATAGCTGCTGTGTTTCGTAAAACACCAGCTAAGATAAGACTTGAAAAAGAAAAAATAATTGCTGAAAAATATATAAATCGTGATATACATAATTTTTTAATACATTGTGTTGAAGGTCATTGCAATATTATCGTTTGTGGTGAAACTGGTTCAGGTAAAACAGAACTTGTTAAATATTTAGCAAGTCATACTAAATATGATGAGAAACTTATAACAATAGAAGATACATTAGAATTACACTTAGATAGAATATTTCCAGAACGTGATATTGTTGCTATGAAAACCAATAATATAGCCAGTTATTCTGATGTGCTTGTTACTTGCATGAGACAAAATCCAAAATGGATATTATTATCTGAGGTCAGAAGTGCCGAGGCAGTTACTGCAGTACGTAATTCTATTTCATCAGGGCATAATATTTTATCTACAATTCATGCCGACAAAGCATCATCTATTCCTCATAGAATGTATAGCTTGCTTGAGTCTAATATTGATGTAGATCAATTTTTAAAGACAATATATAGATATGTTCAAATTGGTGTAATGGTGCGAGGTAGATATTCTTCAATTGAAAAAAGATTTGTAAGGGAAGTTGCTGAAGTATGTGAGTTCTATGTTGATGAAAATAATGAGATTGGTTCTAATGTAATATATAGAAAAACGATATCTGGGGTTGAAACCTATAATCCTGTTAGTAAATATTTACTTGAGTATTTAGAGGGACAGGGTGTTGATATGAACAAACTAAGAAGCGGAGAATAGAGAGAAGGTGGAGTATGGAATATTTAATTATAATAGCAATTTTATTATTCGCAATTATTAATTATTTTAGAAGTGGTGAAAAATTTTATAAATTTATTAGTGATTCAAGTAATAGATTATATGATAAGTATGCTCCATATTCGTTTAAACATATAAGAAAAAAAATTAAAGATATGGGGATGGATTTAAGTCCAAAGGAATATTTGATTCAATATCTTATATTTGTTGGAGGAGCATTTATAATTTCATATTTATACTTCTATAATATAATTGTTTCAATTATTTATTCTATTTTGGTAATTGCAATTGTACCATATTTATCTTATTTAAGGTGTAAAAGAATATATAGTGAGTTTATTTTTGAACAAATTCAAACTTATACAACAAACACAATTATGGAATTCCAAATAACTCAAAGTTTTGTAAAAGCATTAGAGGGTGTGTATTCTTCTGGAGTACTTGAAGATCCTGTTAAAAGTGATGTTAAATACATGATTGATTTAGCTTATCAAAATGGTGATATAAAAGAATCAATTGAATATATGAATAGTAAATATGATTATTATATGACGAGAAATATGCATCAATTGTTTTTACAGATTACAAAAGAAGGTTCAAGAGATTCATCAGATGTACTTGGAAATATGCTTTTAGATATTGACCAATTAGTTGAAGCAGTTTATTCAGATAGAATGGATAGAAAAACGTTCCATGGTAAATTTATATTATTTGGTGTAGCACTTTATTTCATGGTTATTTTAATTCAACTTTTATTAACTGTAGATACATATATACAAATACTTGATAATATTTTTGTATATATTGCTTTACATATTTTATTAATAGTTAATACATATTTCTTATTAAAAGGGGAAAAATATTATAATGAGAATGTAGGTGCTGAATAATGGGATTTGAAGTAATAGCCATAGCGGGATTAGTCTTATTTGTTATAATTTTCAATAATAAAAATCAATTACAAAAATTTATTATTAGTAGTGATTCAAGTGTAAATTTTTTTAGAGAAAAAGATTATGATTTCTATGTTGTTGCTAAATATGGTAATGATGTGGATCCTAATATACTGTATAGTAAACGTATAAGAATGTCATTATATGCTGGATTATTTATATTGCTTTTATTTATAACGGATTTAACTATTATGAATTTTCTAAAAATAATAGGTGCAGTTATAATAGTATATAAACTACCATATGTGAGTTTAAAGAAAAGTTATAAAAAATATATGAGTAATGTTGATTCAATGCTTCCATATTATTTAAAAGGATTAGAGATTCTTTGTCAAAATTATACTGTACCAGTTGCATTATCAAAATCAATTGAAGATGCTCCTGATATTTTTAAGCCAGGATTAAAAGATATGATATCTAGAATAGATGCTGGTGATTCTAGTATTGATCCATATATGGATTTTGCTAAAAGATATCCAGTTAAGGATTCAATGAGAATGATGAGATTATTATATAGACTTAGTTTAGGTGCACAGGAAAATAAACATGAACAATTGACTTTATTTTCTAAATCTGTATCAACACTTCAAAACAAAGCAAGAGAAACAAGATATAAAGCAAGACTTGATTGGATGGAAAGACAAACAATGGTGATGCTAGTAGTTACTGGTGGTGGAATGTTACTAGTATTAATGTTTTCAATGCTATTTATGTTATGATGTAAATATTTGTAAATATAATTTAAAATTGTTGTATTTTAATTAAATAATGGTATAATAAAAATGTAAAATAGGAGGAGATAAATATGAAAGAAGCCACAGGAGAAATGACAATGACTATTGTTGTAATAGTTGCAGCAGTTGCCATATTAGCTATTGCACCAACAATTTGGAAAATTATTCAAGGAAAAATCGAAGGTGAAGTCAATAATATGAATACATCAATTGACAAAGAAAGTCTTGGATATGATTATTATAAACAATTAGTTGATGATTTCTACGCTTAATAGGGTAAATATATGAAAGAGTCTACTGGAGGAGCATTGCTTATGGGTTTAGCTGCCGGAATAATATTAATATTTATTATTATGGTAGCCTTTTTCATAAGCTATGGAACAAGTTTTAAGTTAAAAAATGGAATTGTTAATAAAATAGAGCAAAGTGAGGGTATGAGTTCTAGTGAAATTAATAGTTTTATAAACGGAAAAGCAAATAAATATAATGGTAAAACTGTTGATGTTTGTTACAATGAAATTCTAGATATAGATAATAAAATTAAGGGTTTTACTGTTGAAGTGGTTGTTTATATGGAAATGGATAAAACTATATTAGGAGAAGCTTTTAACGTTAAAATTCCTATTAAAGGAGAAACAAGAATAATAGAAAAAGGTAATTATTTAGAAAACTTAGGAAGGCTAAATATTCAAAAATGTAGCAATGGATATACGACAATAACAAATTAGAAAGAGGGATATTGATGAATGTTATAATTTCGAATCAACAAGATAATATTATTAATGGATTGAATGTAGAGGTTATTAAACAAGTACAAGGTGAGTATAATGTTGAAGATATAATTAGTAGTTTTTCGACTTTCTTTTTTAATAAGATGATTATTGATGTTACTGCGCTTAATGATTATACCAATATAATTACATATCAAAAGTTATCTATAGGATTGCCAGTTGATAAAATTATTTTATTAGTACCATCAGGAACTGTAGTAGCAACTCAAGAGTTTTTATCTAAACTTATTTCAATGGGATATTATAATTTCACAACAAATTTAGAGGGATTGCAATATTTGATGGAACACCCTAATTCATATAAAGATGTTGCCCATATTCATAAAATTGATACTAATAACAATGAATCTGGTGGGGTAATCGTACAAAATAAAAAACTAATCCTAGGTATTAAAAATGTTACAGAATCTGCGGGTTCAACCACTTTAGCTTATTTAATGTATAAAGAATTAACTGATAAATATAATGTTAATTGTGTAGCAATAGAGGTTGATAAAAATGATTTTTCATACTTTAATGATCAAAATTTAGTATCTATTTCTAATAATGATTTAGCAAATACTCTTTTAAAAAACCAAAGATATGATATTATTATAGTTGATTTAAATACAGCAGATCCAGAATTGTGTGGTGATTGTTTATATTTAATTGAACCATCTATTATTAAAATGAATAAATTAATTAGAAGAGATAGAAATACTTTCCAAAAATTACAAGGTAAGAAGATTGTTTTAAATAAATGTTTATTATCAAATGCAGACATTAAAGAATTTGAAATAGAATCTGCATCAAAGATTTTTTATGTTATTCCACCGGTAGATGATAGAGTTAAACAATCGTCTTTAAAAGAATTATTTGTTAAATTAGGTATAATTGCAAATAAAATGTAAAATCCCTATTAATTATTGACAATAATAATAAATATTAGTATACTTTATTTAGATTTAGGAGGAGTTAAAATGACAAATTTATTTCAAATAATGGATAATTGTGGAGGATTAGGTGTTGTAGTTTCTTTTATAAAAAAAGGTGTTTTTCCAGTAATATGGATAGGTATTCCGATACTATTAATATTAATGGGAACACTAGATTTAGGAAAGGCCGTTGTATCTAATGATGAAAAAGAAATAAAAGGAGCAACTAGTAAGCTTATAAAAAGAGCAATTATGGCTGTTGCTGTATTCTTTGTTACAACTTTAGTTTATGCTGTTCTTGGATGGGTTGCACCTTCAACAGAGAACAATGTTCAAGGAGCAATTGACTATAAGAAATGTTGGGATAATCCTTTAGGTAATGATTCGTCTGCTGATGATAAATAGTAATTATTTTTGATTTATAAGCAAATTTAAACAGATTTATTTCTGTTTTTTTTGAAATTGAAATATAAAGGGGTGAAAAAATGCGTGATTTTTTTGATAATGGAAAAAATAAAATATTAATTGGTATGCTATTAGGTATTTTTGTTTTTATTATAATTATTATTTTTATTGTAAATATATTTAATGGACAATCATTAAGTTATTCTGATATGGAAAATAAGTTAATTGATGCTTCTAAAAAATACTATAATGAACATAGTAATTTGCTTCCTATTAATGATGGTGATGAAATTGAAATCACTAGTAAAACCTTATCTGAAAATGAATATATGAAGGATTTAAACAAATATCAAAAAAATAAAAATGTTACTTGCAGTGGAATTGTAAAAGTAACAAAAAACGGTAATTATTATAATTATTCTCCATATTTAGAGTGTGGTGATTTATATACAACTACTTATTTATATGAAAAATTGTTGGATAATGTTGTTAATAAAGATGATGGACTTTATAAAACTACACAATATACTGAGTCAAAGAAGAATGAAACTGTTTATGTTTATAGAGGGGAATTTGTAAAAAACTATATTCTGTTGGATGAAAGATTATGGAGAATTGTTAAGATTCATAATAATCATGATATTATGATTATTCAAGCAGAATTTGATTATAAAAAAGACAAAACGGCAATATGGGATAATAGATATAATACAGATACCGATAGCAATAATGGTATAAATGATTATTATAAGAGTGTTATCAGAAGAAAAATAGTAAACTATTATTCATCTGATGATATTTCAGATAATCTAAAAGAAAAGATTGTTTTGAGTCCTATATGTATTGGATCTAGAAATAAAACTGATTCTATTAATGATGGTAGTTTAGAATGTTCTGAAGTTTTAGATAATGAATATATAAGTTTGTTACCAGTTTATGATTTTATTAATGCAAGTTTAGATGTTAATTGTAATAAAATTATAGATAAAAGTTGTTCAAATTATAACTACTTAACAAAATATAATAATTCTTATTGGTTACTAACTGTAAATAAGAATAAATCTGATGAAGGATATCAAGCACATTCAACTATATCTAATTCAACACTTTCATATTCAAATAATATTAGATTAGTAACTAATTTAACAAAAAATTTAGTTTATCAAAGTGGTACTGGAACATATGATGATCCATATATAATAAAATAATTATAATTATATGACATAATTTTAACTGTTATGTCATTTTTTTTTAAAATAATTAATTACGTAATTTACTTATTTTTATAGGTATGTTAAAATTATTGTAGATTATTATAGATTGGAATGTGAGTTATATGAAATTTAATAAATTATTTAACATATTATTTTTGTTTTTTGTTATATTAATGATTACTTGCTTTTGCGATGTATATGCAACTGAATTAGATAACTATGAAATTAAATGCGTATATAATGTTGTAGATAAAAATAATAAAAAGGGTAATATATATGTTTATCTTTATCATTCGAATTTTTTCTATGAATCTTTAAATTTTTCTTACTCAGGTGAGGGTGGACATTATATTTCTAGTGATAGTTATTCTAGAGATAGTAAACTTTTTGTAATTGAAAATTTTACATTTTATTGTCCTAGTTATGCCTATTTTTGTTATGATGGCAGTGGAAGTGGTAGTGGAAGAAATAGAGTTACTGCTTCTGCATCTAATTGTGCCTCAAATCCAGCAAAAATTACAATTGATAAATCAAAAAGCAATGGAACTGTTAAATTAAATGAAGAAACAGGAAGAGTTGAAATATATGAAGCAAAAGAAAAAAATGGAGAAATAGTTGCATGTGTTAGTGGCGGATTTGAAATATATAATAATAATATCGATGAAATAAATAAAATAGAAAAAAATATAGATAATGCTAAAAATATTTCAAAAAAATTAAATGATGATATAAATAATCAATTGAGTGAAATATTAACGAATATATCAGGTGAATTTTATTGCAGTAAAGAAATTACTGACTTGAAAAATAAAATAGTTGAATTATCTAATGATTTGTCAAAAAAAGTTGATGAAAGTAATAATATGACAGAATCAGAAAAGAAAGCAGCAATTGCAAATAATAATAAACTTGAGCAAAATGTTGAAAAAACATTAAAGAATTATTATATATATACAGATAATGATGATCCATGCGAACCTATTAGTGTAGAGGGGGTTCTAGATGAAGATTTGCGTGATGTGATTGATTTTGTTTTGAAAATATTAAAAATAGCGGTTCCAATTGGTTTAATAATATTAATTACTATTGACTTTTCTTCTGCTGTTATTTCAAATGATCAAGATGCAATAAAAAAAGCAACTAGTAAAGCGATAAAAAGAGCAATAGCTGCTGTAGTTATATTCTTTATTCCATATATAGTTGATGTTTTGCTTGATATGCCGGGAGTAAGTAGTTCTTCGGTTACTAATACAGAATGCGAAGTTGATTCTTCTAAATAAGAGGTGAATTATGGATAGTGTAAATTTTTTTACTAAAATTTTGAGGCCTTTTTTAGCCGCAATAGACTATTTAATATTTAGTTTAATTGGTTCAATTTTAGAAGGGATTTTTAATCTTTCTAATTTAACTGTTAATACAGGCTTAATACAGGTTATTTATAGAAGAATATATGTTGTTTTGGGAATATTTATGGTTTTTAAATTAACATTTTCTTTTGTAAATTACCTTATTAGTCCTGATAAAATGACAGACAAAGAGCAAGGCGTTGGAAAAATTGTTTCTAGAACAGTTATAATGCTTGCACTTTTGATTCTTCTTCCAATTGTTTTATTTAATGATACTCTTTTAGGATACAAGACTGATCCAAATACTGGTGAGGAAAAACCGAGAGGGACATTATTAAATGTATTACAAAATGGAGTAATTAAAACAATTCCAAAAATTGTTCTTGGAGTTGATGATGATGTAAATTCTGTTGAAGATAATGTTGCTTCTAATGGTGAATATATGGCAACTATGATGTTGAGAGCATTCTTTTATCCAAGAGAATGTATTTCTAACAATTCTAACGATTGTGATATGGAAAAATCAAGTGTTACTCTAGATAATTTTGTAGAAGAAGCTTCAGCTAGAAATGATACATACTTTAATTATCATTATATGTGGCCTCTTACAACAATTTCTGGTATTTTGATGGTAATTATTTTGCTTGGAATGGCTATTGATGTCGCAATTAGGGCTTTTAAACTTATTATTTTGCAAATGATTGCGCCTGTTCCTATAATGAGTTATATTGATCCAAAATCTTCAAAAGACGGTGCTTTTAGTCATTGGTTAAAATCATTTGGATCTACTTATATTGAAATATTTACCAAACTAGGTGCCATTTATTTACTATTGTTATTGATTGATAGAATGTTTAAATCTGGAGATAATGGATTGTTTGGAACTAGCTATTCAAGTCTAGGAAAATTGTCAAAAAGTTTTGTGTTTGTATTTTTAGCAATTGGATTATTTAAATTTGTTAAAGATGCTCCTAAATTTATTAAAGATGCGCTTGGTATGAAAGATAGCGGTGGAAGTATGTTTGGTGGATTATCTACTTTAGGTGCAGCTGCTGGAGCAATTGGTGGTGCAGCTGCTGGAGTAATTGGAGGATTTGCTGGTGGATATGCTGCTTCTAATGCTGCTGGAGGAAATCGTGGAAAAAATCTTTTATCTGCTGTTGGTGGAGGATTAGCTGGTCTTGGTCGTGGAGGAATTCAAGGTGCCAAGGGAGCTAGTAAGGGTAATTTAATTAAAGGAATGTCAGGTGCAATATCTGCTCAAGGTGCTTTGAATGCCAGAAAAATTGGTACTGTAGCTGAGGGATCCACTTGGTCTGGAAGGATGAGCGCAAGAGCTGGAGAATTTTTTAGGGGAAAAACTGCTGCTGATAGAGATAAGTATTCCATTGATAATTATAAGGGTGCTATTGAAGGTGCAAAAGAATTTAAAAATGTTCTTGCTGATTCGGCTAGAAAATCAAATGTGCTTATTGGTGAAAAAAATATAAAACAGCGTAGTGCATTAATATCTGCTGCATCAGCTGGAGATGCTAATGCTCTTAATTCTTTAATAAATGATTATGGTTATAAAGATTTATCTGATGCTATTGCTCAAACTGATCAATTTGAAAAGGATTGGCAAAAATTATATTTTGCAGAAGTTGAAGCAGGTAGAATTAATGATGGTGATGCAGAAGCTGTTATGTCTGCTAAATCTGTTGCTGACGCAAGTATTAGAACGTTGAACTTGAAAGATTCATCAAATAAACTAATTACAGAAGTACGAGCAGATAATGCTGGAAAAGTTATTGGAATTGCAACGTCTGAGTCTAATAAGATAAAATCAAGTGATAAATACAAGTCTAGAAAAGCAGATGCTGATGCGATAAAAAGAAATGGAAAGTGATTTTAAAGGGTGTGATAATAGATGAATGAATATTTAATTCCTGCTAATGCAAATAGGGGAAAGCTTATATTTGGTTTTTTTAGACCGATTGATTTAATTGTATTTGGTACTGGAGCTTTTATAACATTAATATTACTTTTTGTATTTCAAAATAGTTTATCCGAATTATCAGTTGCAATTGGAGTCTTATCTCCTGCTCTGATAACTGGATTTCTTGTTCTTCCAGTCCCTAATCAACATAATATTATGGTTGTTATATCAAATATTTATAAGTTTTATTTTGTAGAAAGAAGAAAATATATATGGAGAGGTTGGTGTAGCTTAAATGGCAAAGAAGACTAGTAAGTATACTGAGAATTGGATTCCAATTCAATCAATTAATAATGGAATGATACTTCTTGATAATAAATATTTTGTTACTGGTGTTAAAATTATGCCAAGAAATATTTTTATACTTGATGAAGCATCACAAAATGCAGTGCTAAATGGACTTAAAAATTTCTATAATCAAATAGACTTTGAGTTTTGGTTAGTATGTGCTGATAGACCTGTTGACATAACTGTATATTTATCACAGCTACAACTTCTATATAATCAAACTCAGTCTCCTGCTATAAGAAAACTCGTTATGGAGGATATAAATAAAGGTAATAGTTTCATGAATAATAATGTGGTTGACACTGAATATTACATTTTATTTAAAGAAAAAAATCCAGATATGATTCAGAAAAAATTAAGACTTTTAATAAATGGACTTTCTGGATGTGGGCTTATTGCTAGTCAAACAACTAATGATGATTTAAGAGTAATACTTGATAACTTCCTAAATGGTGGAGTTAATACGGAATTTGGAACGGTGGTGGCACTATGAGTACAATGAAATTTAAATCCCAAATAGCACCTAAAGGATTAGAATTTAATCCTAGTGATTTCTTTATAAGTGATAAATATGCAACTCTTTTAACAGTTGTATCTTATCCAAAATTTATTTCTCCAGGATTTTTATCTAACCTTACAACTATGCCTGGAATTAAAGTAGTCATTAAACATATTCCTGTTCCTTTTTCAGTAATTGCCAAAATGTTAAATAAACAAATAGCAGAATTAAAATCACAATATCAGAATGAACACGATAGAACAATTCAGGAAAGGATTAGGGTAGACTATGAGTCTTTAGAATATTTTGTATCAATGCTTGCATCTAGTCAATCAAGAATATTTGATTTTCAAATGCACATTATGATTACAGCAGATACTAAAGAAGAACTTGAAATGAAAAAAGTTAATGTTAAGAATTATTTAGATGCTATGGAATTAAGGGCTGTCTCTCTTAGATTTGAACAAGAAAAAGTTCTTAAATCAATTCTTCCTATATTTCCAAAACAAGATATTGAAGATAGAATAGGTACACCAATTCCATCTGTTACAATGGGTGCTATGTATCCATTTATATTTGATAGTATTAAAGATCCAGGTTATTCAACACTCTTAGGCGTAGATTTTTCTGGTGGAGTTATATTATTTAATCAATTCTTATATCAAATTAAAAAAGAAAATAATAGAAATAACGCTAATATGATTTTACTTGGAACATCTGGTTCAGGTAAGTCTACAGCAGCAAAATTACTTTTGAGAGGTCATATTAGAAACGCTTGTCAAATAGTTGCAATAGATCCAGAAGATGAAATAGGTGAAATGGCTAGATCTTTTGGAGGAGATACTATAGACTTAGGTAAAGGTGGAGAATATGGTATGATTAATCCACTTCAAATAGTTATAGATGCAGATGAAGAAGAAATTAAACAAGGACTTGGTTATACAGTTTTAACAAGAACTTTACAATTTTTAAAAGCATTTATGAAATATTATGATCCATCTATTCCAGAAGATGTATTAACTTTATTTAGTGAAATTGTTCAAGATACATATAAAAGATTTGGAATAGATTTTGATAAAGATTTTTATAATTATGGTCCGAATGATTATCCAACTTTTTCTGATGTTTATGAAACAATAGTTGCTATTCTTCGCTCTATGCCAGAAAAAACTCATGAAAGAGATATAATGGAAAGGCTAGAATTAAAAATTAGACCATTAACAAAAGAATTAAAGTACTATTTTGATGGACATACAACTATTGAACATGATAGTGATTTTATAGTATTTAATATAAAAGAATTAATGAATACAGAATCTAATGTTAAGAATGCATTATTCTTTAATATATTAAAATATGCTTGGGGTCTTTGTCTTGATCCAAATGTAAATACTATAATGATGGTTGATGAAGCACATGTATTATTAGGAGATCATAATTCTCTTGGAGCTGATTTCTTAGCTCAAGTACAAAGACGTGCTAGAAAATATAATACTGGAACAATAATTATTACACAACAACCTAGTGATTTTGCGGCACCTGAAGTTTTAATGCAAGGAAGAGCAATATTTGATAATGCTTCATATTATATGGTAATGGGATTAAAGAAACAAGCTGTTGAAGATTTATCAATGCTTATAGATTTGAATGATAACGAAAAAGAAAGTATTAAGCAATACAATCAAGGGGAAGCTTTGTTTGTTTGTGGTAGTAGAAGAATGAGAATAAATGTTGTAGTTACTCCTGAGGAATTATCTTCATTTGGAAGTGGTGGAGGATTATAATAAATTTTGACTTTTTGAAGTAGAGGTGACGAAGAAATGGGGTATCAAAAAGATGATATAGTCGATCTTGCTAAAAGCATGGGTATTGATACTGGTAATGGATCCAGCCAATTAGATCAAATGAAAAAAATTGCAGAAGCTGTGGGTATGGATAATTATAGTGGAATTTCGAATGCCGATACTGATGAAGTCCAACGTAGGCTTAGAGAACGTTATAATCAAGAAAAAAAAGATGAGAAAGAAAAACTCCAGCAAAAAAAGAAAGATGATAGAGCAAAATTAGCAAATGCTTTTGCAAATCGTGACTTAGGAGGTTATCTAAAAAATAAAGCTAAAGATAATGTAAAAAATAAAATAAATGATAAACTGCCTGATTCGGTTAAGCAAAAAAGAGATGCAATAAAAAATAAAGGCCAGCAAATAAAAAATAAAATTAATGCTCCTAAAGACAAACTTGATAATGCTAAGAAAAATTTAAATGAAAAAGTTTTTAGAAAAGGTGTTAAAAGTGCAGTAAATACAGTTGCACCTGGAGCAGGTGTTGCAGCCGAAAAACTTTTGGATGTAGGA
>JAQXRJ010000004.1 GCA_029218465.1 bacterium
TGCTACATTTAGAGTTTTAGCACCTAACCCTGATACTACTGCGACTGTCCCTTATGTTGCCACTGAAGATTTCTTTACAATCAAGCTATGTTGCATTGGCGTTATTAAATGTCTAGGAGATACATCAATAGCTGGTATTTAATATTAAAAAGTTGATGATATTCATCAACTTTTTCTTATACTCTTTATGTCCCTAAGTTTTATTATTTTATTATTTGATGTGAGTATATGATCTCCCACCTTACTTATTATTTTTGTGTTAATAATCTCATCAAAAGTTTCAACAATAACAGGACTATTTAAAATATATTCTTTATCCATACTAACTGAATCTATATTAGTATTTTGAAATACACCGTTTGTATCAAATATCCTATTTTCGTTGGAAGTATAATATACTGTTCTATTATTTTTGTGTTTAAAAGAGTTTTCCTTATATATACTTGGTAATTTTTTACTCATTATATTCACCTATTATATTATATGTTTTTTTATTATAAAAATTACTTTTTTTAACATACTAAATATAGGTGATGCTATGAATCATAAGAAAATAAAAATAGATAAATTCTTAATAGTAATTCTATCAATAATTAGTATAATAAGTTTTTTAAGTATTTATTCAGCATCAATGTATCTATCTAAGTCATTAGGTAATTTAGTATTAAAACAAATATTATGGTACTCTATTGGTATTATTTTAATTATTATTATTTTTAAATTTAAGCTATCTTTTTTTATCAAAATTAGTCCATATATTTACTTAGCAAACTGTCTTTTACTTATAGGATTATTATTTTTCGCTCCTGAAATAAATGGTAGTAAATGTTGGTATGTAATAAGTGGTGTTGGAAGTTTTCAGCCAAGTGAGTTTATGAAAATTTCGCTTTTATTAATGGAAGTATATATAATAGATAAGTTTAAAAATAAGTATCAAATTGTATCTATTATGAATGAATTTAAATTATTATTTTTAATAACTATAATCTTTTTAATACCTAGTCTTCTAACTTTTCTAGAACCGGATACTGGCGCAGTTATAATATATTTTATAATTACTTTATTTGTTTTGATTGTAAGTGGTATAAGACTTCGTTGGTTTTTTATTTTAGGGCTTATCATAGCTATAGTTGCTTCAATGTTTTTTGGAATATATTTTTTAAAGCAGGAGTTATTTATTAAACTTTTTGGAAGTGATTTTTTCTATAGAATAGATAGAGTTTTAAATTGGAAAAACGGTAGTGGAATGCAGCTTGAGAATTCTTTATTGGCAATTGCTTCAAGCGGCTTATTAGGTTATGGTTTTAATAATACTCCAATATATTTCCCTGAAGCAGGAACAGACTTTATATTTACTGTTTACTCATCTAACTTTGGACTTGTTGGAAGTATTATACTTATTGCTTTAATGATTTTACTAGATATTCACATAATAAAAATTGCAATTGAAACAAATAACAATATTTATAAATATGTAATTTCAGGCATAATTGGAATACTTGCTTACCAGCAAATACAAAATATTTCTATGACAATAGGACTGCTTCCAATAACTGGAATTACACTTCCTTTTGTTAGTTATGGGGGATCAAGCTTGCTAGCATATATGATCCTTATTGGATTTTGCCTATATATATATAATGAAAAAGAACTATCTAACTAGTTCCTCATAAATATTCTTTAGTTCTTTTCCAATATTCTTTAAACTTCTTTGTTTAGCTAGGCTATATGCTTCTTCTGTTAAATCAGGAAGCCTTCCTTCAACTATATCTTTTATTTTTTCTTCAAAATCATCTATATTTTTTGCTTTATATACATTTTTTCCATCAATTAGCCAGTCAAATACAGGAATATCTCGTATTAATGATTTAGTTTTAGTAGCACATGCCTCAACTATAGGAATGCCTTCTGTTTCTTCAAGAGTTGGAAAAATATATAAATCGCATCCATTCATAGCTTCCTTAATTAATTCTTGTTCCACATATCCTGCCATAGTAAGATTTTCAAGTTTAGTATTAACCGCACGTCTTACCTTTTTTGTGGTTGCATATAGTGGACTATATCCAAACCAAATAAATTTATATTGAGGTAGTCTTCTTGCAAGTTCAACAAAGTCTACTATTCCTTTTCTTTCTATATATAAACCTATTCCAATAATAACTTTATCTTTATCACTTAGATTATATCTTTTTCTAAAAGTTTTTCTAAGTGATTTATCTTGTTTAAAAATATTTATTTCAATTCCATTTGAAACTGCATATATTTTTTTATTTTCAAGGCCTTGATAATTTTCTAATAATTTTTTTGAATATGTAGTTGGAGTTACTATAATATCTCCCAAAGAATAGCATTTTATAAGCCATTTCTTAAATAGTTTAGATGTTTGTCGAGATAATATAAAACCATTTTTGTAATCTTCTTCTGTAGAATGTGCATGATACACTATTTTTTTTCCTTGTTTCTTTGCTTTTTTTGCAAGTAAATATGATTTTGGAAAATATGTATTTATATGAAGTATATCGTAATCATCTTTAGGATTAAGAGTATATGAAACATTCTCATACTCAAGAGCTTTCATTTGATGCTTTATCGCTTTGCCAAGGCCACTTTTTCCAATAGTTTTTAGTCCTTCAGTATATAAAAGTACTTTCACGTTTTCACCTCTATTTAAATTATATAATTATTTTGTAAAAAAGAAAAGAACGAAAATTCGTCCTTAACTTTGAAATAAAATCATTATATTTTTTAAATATAGTAACAAAAAATTATTTTAATCCCTCATTAATATTATTAATAATGATAGCATAAAATAAATTTGTTAACAATAAATAATAAAAAAGTTAAAATATAAAAAGTCAATTTTACATTTTAAAGCAATTATCTTAAAGTAGCTTTTAAATTATCTATAACACTTTTTTCTATTCTAGATACTTGAGCTTGACTTATGCCTAATTCTTCTGATATTTCCATTTGTGTTTTGCCTATTATAAATCTTTGATCAAGAACAAATTTTTCTCTTTTACTTAATTTACTAATGGCTTCATTTAAAGCCATTTTTATATCAATATCTTCTCCATTATCTTTTCTATCTTCTATTTGATCAAATAAATATATTGTATCTCCTCCATCATTATAGATAGGCTCAAAAATACTTATTGGATCTCTTAGAGCTTCTAGTGAATTAATTACATCAATTGGTTTTACATTTAACTCTTTAGCTATTTCTTCTATTGATGGTTCAGTTTGGTTTTTATTTATTAATGCTTCTTTTATTTTTAAAGATTTATAAGCTAAGTCTTTAACTGATCTACTAACCCTGATACTATTATTATCTCTTAAATATCTTTTTACTTCTCCTTGTATCATAGGTACACAATATGTTGAAAATTTAACTCCAAATGATAAATCAAAATTGTCTATTGCTTTTAATAGTCCTATACATCCTATTTGAAATAAATCATCCATATTATCTACATGATTATTAAATTTTTTTAAAATACTTAATACTAATTTAAGATTTCCATTTACTAATTTATCACGTGCTGATTCATCTCCATTTTGAAATTTAATAAACAATTCTTCCATTTCTTTGCTTGTTAATACTTGAATATTTGATGTGTTCACGCCAGTTATTTCAACTTTATGACGTGCCATAATATCTCCTTTCAAGCATATTATGATTAAATTATTTTATTTATATACAAAAAATCAGCATTTATGTTGTTTTTGTTTAATTATTTACAATATATGATTTTCAAATTGCCTTATTATTTTTTTAATCTTGATTTTATTATATTTTTTGTTATAATATTTCGCACAGGTGACGATTATGAAAGATACAATTTCACTTTCAACGGAAAAAAATAAATTATTAACTATTAATAAGGCCTTTTTAGAAGATATAAAAAGGGAATTAGAAGAATTTACTGAAGAAACAAAATTTTCTAAAAGTTCTATATTTCCACAAGAAGTATTGTTCACTTATGAATTAAAAAATAATAATGGAATTGAGGGCTATTACGAAGATATAGCATCAATTATAAAAATAATTAATAATCCATATACAAATAGTAATTCACTATGTAAAGAATATCAACGAATAATGAATCTTTATAATGGATATGAATTTATATTGCAAAACAAAGAAATAAACGAACAAAATTTAAAATATTTATATAAAATATTATCATATAAACTTTTAAATCCTTATGAAGAATTAACACAATACTCGCCATATAGATTTGATGATGTTTTCATTTATTTTTCAGATAATATTCAAAAAGAACCAGATAAAGGATTTGATAAAGATAATATTAAAAAACACATGGATATGTTATTTAATTATATTAATTCCGATAATGATAATTTATCTGAAGCTGAACTATTTTTTAAATCTCAAATAATTCATTTTTATATGGTATACATTCATCCATATTTTGATATAAACGGAAGAACATCAAGAACTACTAGTTTATGGTTTTTAAATCAAAATAAATCATATCCTTATACTATATTTAATAGAGGAATTATATATAATAAGCCTAGTTACTATAAAATAATAAGAGAGGTTAAAAAATTTAAAGATTTAACCCCTTTTGTATATTTTATTGCTACTAACACTAAGAAAGAATTAGAAAAAGAATATGTAATAAGAAATATTGAAAAAAACACATCTAAATTAAGCCCAACAGAAAAACAAATATTACAATATATACTAAGTAATAATTCCTATAACACCTTACTTGATGTGCAAAATTTTTATAACAAATTAAATCCAAAGAAAAGGACTTTAGAATTTGAAGAAGAGTTTCTTATTGATTTATTTAAGAAAGGCATACTTCTAAAAAAAGATAATACTAGTAAAAAAATAAACCAAGATAAATTTAATTATAAATTTCAACTTAATCCTGAAGTTATGACATTAGATAAAAAAAAAATAAAAAGGTTAAATATTGATAAATTCTATTAATATTTAATCTTTTTTATCATAATTATCTAAGAAATTATATTTACCATTATCATCCTTATATCCAATAACTGCATCTAAATTAATATTTTCTACACTTTTAAATATATTTTGATCTATATTTTTGTTTATATTTCTAAAATGACTTATTAACTTTTTCATTTCTAATCTTTTTGATATATCTTCTGTTGTTTTTGTTTTTTCCGTAAAACTACATGCACAGTTAATGAATTCTAACTTATTATATTTTGACCAAGAAATTATGTCTTCCTCTTTTACTAAGTAAAGAGGTCTGATTAATTCCATACCTGGAAAATTTGTACTGTGAAGTTTTGGCATCATTGTTTTAATTTCAGCACCATATATCATACTAAGAAGAATTGTTTCTATTACATCGTCATAGTGATGTCCAAGTGCTATTTTATTGCATCCTAATTCCTTTGCTTTATTGTATAAATATCCTCTTCTCATTCTAGCGCACATATAACAAGGCTTATCTTTTGATATTTTATTTACTACTTCAAATATGTCAGAGTTGAAAATCTTAATTGGAATGTTAAGTATTTTAGAATTATCCATTATTTTATTAAGATTTTTTTCTTTATATCCAGGATTCATAACTATAAATTCAATATCAAAGTTAATTTTGCCATGTTTTTTTAATTCTTGCATGCATTTTGCAAGTAAAAATGAATCCTTTCCGCCCGATATGCAAACTGCAATTTTATCTCCATCTGATATTAATTTATATTCTTCAACACCTCGTACAAATCTTCTCCATATAAGCTTTCTATATTTTTTTATTATACTTCTTTCTATATCTTTATTGTCCATTCAAATTCACCAATTTTTATAAATTAGAATTTAACTTTTTCTGAAATATAATTTTCTAATTCATCAATATCTATTGTTACTTGTTCCATAGAATCTCTATCTCTTACAGTAACAGTATTATTATTTAGCGTATTGTCATCAATAGTAATAGCGTATGGTGTACCAACTATATCACTTCTTCTATATCTTTTACCAATGTTACCAGCATCATCATAATCACACATAAATGATTTAGATAATTTAGAATATACTTCTTTTGCTTTCTCACTATGATATTTTTTTATTAATGGAAGAACTGTTGCTTTATAAGGAGCTAGATATGGATTAAAATGCATCACTTCACGTATAGTTCCATCTTTAAGGGTTTCTTCTTCATATGAATTAAATAGTATTGCTAATACAGTTCTATCAAGTCCGTAAGTTGATTCAATAATATATGGAATAAACTTTTCTCTTGTTTCTTCGTCTAAATATTCCTGTGATACACCACTATATTCTTGATGTCTTGTTAAATCAAAATTCGTTCTATTATGAGTGCCGTTTATTTCTCCCCAACCAAATGGAAATAAATATTCAATATCACAAGCAGCTTTTGCATAATGAGCAAGTTTTTCGTGATCATGAAAACGTAGTTTATCTTCTGAAATTCCTAAATCAATAAAGAATTTTTTTCCATATTCTTTAAAGAATTCATACATTTCTGTATCATTTCCTTCTTTACAAAATGTCTGATATTCCATTTGTTCAAATTCAATTGTTCTAAAAGTAAAATTACCTGGTGTTATTTCATTTCTAAACGCCTTACCTATTTGTCCAATACTAAAAGGTAGTTTGCATCTCATGCTTCTAAGCACATTTAAATAATTAACATATTCTCCTTGAGCATTTTCTGGTCTTAAATAGACAACGCTCTTTGCATCTTCGACAACTCCTCTATGTGTTTCAAACATTAATTTAAATTGACGAATATCAGTAAAATCTGATTTGCCACAATTTGGACATGGTATTTGTTCCTTTTTTATAAATTCCATCATTTCAGAATTACTCATTGCATCACCTTTACTACTGCTTGTGTAATCATTTATTAAATTATCAGCTCTATGGCGAGTTTTACAATTACGACAATCACATAATGGATCTGCGAAGCTATCAACATGTCCTGATGCTTCCCATACTCTTGGATGCATTAATATATCGGCATCTACTTCATATGCATTATTTCTTTCTTGAATAAATCTTTTTCTCCATGCATCTTTAATGTTATTTTTTAATCTTGATCCTAGTGGACCATAATCCCAAGTATTTGCAAGACCTCCATATATCTCACTTCCTTGAAATATAAAACCATATTGTTTACAATAATTTACTAATTTTTCCATTGTTAACTGAGTCATTAAAATCCCTCCATTTTTAATTGTAGCTTTTTTTCTATTTCTATTTGATTATTATGATCTTTAATAATTTGTTCAAACATTTTTTTATATTCTTCATCAAATCCTATTGATAAATCATCACATACTATCTTATCCCCTAGATATACATATTGATTTAATGTTTCATTATATTTAAAATTAGGTCTAATATATGCATGTTTACTATATTCATCAAGTTTTAATCTAACAAAATTTTCTATAAACGAATCTTCATACTTAGCTACAACATTAAGTTCAATACAGCCACATTCATTTATTTTATATGATGATATCATTCCAGTGGATAGTTTTATCATTATTTCATTATACTCTTTATTTTCTTCTAAAAAGTTTAATCTATCATGTTGATATTTTTCATTAATTAAATCTCCTATTAAAATATGATTTAATCTAGCTGGAAATTTCATATCTATTGCCATGAAAGAATTAGTTGAATACGAAATACAATATTTACCTGAATGATTGTATAAATCAACAGAATTATTTATTGAATTAATTGTATGATTTCTAAGGTAATATTTTATTATTTCAATTACTTTTTCATCTGAATTCAAATTTTTTATAGTTTGAAAAAATCCTATCTTATTAGGTATTGTTTTATAGTTTGATTCTTGTCCAACAACTGTAATTTTAAATTTATCATTCTGAAGTTTTATTATTAGTTTTTTGAAATTACTTGAATCTAACATTTCTATGTCATTTATAATTGTTTTCATTTTCACCTCTTAGTACTGTATACCCCACACCACTTCACATTTTGCATCTTTACCACAAACCATGCACTTACCATTATCTATATGTTCTTTATCAAGTGGAATACATCTTGACTTAGTTCCTTTTATTTCCTTAACTTTTAATTCGCAAGCCTCATCTCCACACCATAATCCATGAACAAAACCAGGTTGTTTTTCCATAATATTTTTTAATTCATCTAAGTTTTTAGCTCTAAACGTCATAGAATTTCTTCTTATTAATGCCTTATCATAAAGATTTGTTTGAATCTTGTTAAATAAATCAGTTACAATTTCAACAATATTTTGATTTGTTGAATAACTAAGTTTTTCTCTAGTATCACGTCTTACGATAGTAATATTATTATTTTCTAAGTCTCTTTTGCCTATTTCTATTCTAATAGGAATACCATTTACTTCAGCTTCTGCAAATTTAAACCCTGGAGTTTTTTCAGAATTATCTATATAACAACTAATATTATTTTTATTTAATATTTCTTTATAAGTATTTGCAAGAGTATTAACTTCTTCAGTATCTCCAATTGGAATTATTACAACTTGATTAGGTGCAATTTTAGGAGGTAGTACAAGCCCATAATCATCGGAATGGACCATTATCAAAGCGCCAATCATTCTAGTTGTAACACCCCATGATGTCTGATAGGCATATTCTAAATTATTATCTTTGTTTAAAAATTTAATGTCATATGCCTTAGAAAATTTTTGCCCAAAGTAATGAGAAGTTCCTGATTGAAGCGCAACACCATTATACATTAAAGCCTCTACTGTATATGTATATTCTGCACCCGCAAATTTTTCTTTATTTGTTTTCTTCCCTATTATAGATGGAATTGCTAAATAATTATGAAAAAAGTCATTATATATATTAAGCATTCTTAAAGTCTCTTCTTCAGCTTCTTTTTTTGTTGCATGCACAGTGTGTCCTTCTTGCCACAAAAACTCTCTACTTCTTAAGAATGGTCGAGTTTCTTTCTCCCATCTAAAAACATTACACCATTGATTATACAAAAGAGGTAAATCCCTATAAGACTTAACTACATTTGAATAATAATCACTAAATAATGTTTCACTTGTTGGACGAATGCAAAGTCTCTCTTCAAGATGCTTTTGTCCTCCTTCAGTTACCCACGCTACCTCAGGCGCAAAACCTTCTATTAGCTCACCTTCTTTTTTCATTAAATTTTCTGGTATTAACAATGGCATATATACATTTTTATGCCCAGTTTTTTTAAATTCATAATCCAATACTTGTTGCATTTTTTCCCATATAGCATATCCGTTTGGTTCAATAACTAAACATCCTTTAGTATTAGAATAAGTAGATAACTTCGCAGCATTTACTACATCTGTATACCATTTTGCAAAATCTACATCTCTTGAAGTTATTTTATTATTTTTCATAATTTCCTCCCTTTAGAAAACAAAAACTCCTAGATATGTAAGGACCAATTAAATGGCGGTTCCACCTTACTTATTCTAGAAGAATCACTCGTTTTATATTGTTCCGGCTTTTCCAAGACCATCATCACATTTATTAACTAGATTTTAATACTTTTTTTTTATATAGTCAATACAATATTAATATATATATATGATATATCGATATCAAAAAATCAAGAATAACTAATTCTTGATCTTATCAACATAATGGCGGAGTGAGAGGGATTTGAACCCTCGCAGCAGTTACCCACTCTACATCCTTAGCAGGGACGCCTCTTCAGCCTCTTGAGTATCACTCCATCACTGACTAGTTAATTATATCAGACAAACAATAAACTAGTCAATATAATTTTTATTTTGTTCTTAAGTCTAGATAAGTAATAAAACCTCTTAAAATGCTTTTATAGTCTTCAGTTATAAAATCCACTTTGTTTAATTTTTCTCTACTTATATCAAACATTGATTCCATCTTATCAACTGCATATTTTTTTGAGCCAGACAATTCAAATAATTCTTTAACCTTTTCAATATCTTCTTGAGTTAAATTACTCTTACCATAATATTTGTCTAATTCTTTTAATAATTTTTTATTATTTGCTAAGTGTGTATATAAAATAGTTTGCTTAAATTCAGATATGTCAGATGAGGATGACTTACCTATTTCTTTTTCATTTCCATAAATGCCTAATATATCATCTTTGATTTGAAATGCAACTCCTAAATTATATAAAATATCTTCCATTTCTTTTATATTCTCTTTTGATTTTTCAGTTAAAGACATACCTAAACAAAATGGCCCAATAATAGAATACCATGCTGTTTTTAGTTTATATATCTCTATAATATCTTCTTCAGTTGCAGTATTTTCTTTATATTCTTCATTAAAAGGAAGAACTACATCTATTATTTCCCCTTTTATAGTATTTATCACTATTTTATTATATAAATTTAATATATAGTAAAAATTTTTTTCTTTAGAATAATTTGAAACAATAATTTTGCTTGCTAGATAAAATCCTAAGTCTCCAATACATATACCTAAAGAATCAGCAATATGTTTTTTTCTTGTTTCAAATTCTTTATCATCGTTTTTATATTCGTTAAACTTTTTTTCGTATGATCTAGGAATAGTAATTTTCCCTCTTCTTAAATCAGCATTATCTATTATATCATCATGTATAAGAATAGATGTTTGAAAAGTTTCATACGCCATTGCAAGAGGTATATATTTATTATTATTTTCTTTATTATTTAATGAATCATAGCCAAGTGCGATTAATGTTGCTCTTACAAACTTACCATCAGAATTCATTCTAACAAGTTCTTTTATAGCTGAAGTTACTAATTTATTGTCATCTTCACTAAAAAAACTATCATTATACTTGTCTATCTCAGTTTGAAATTTATCCAAAACGTTAAAATAATATTTAATAAAATTATACAAATCTAATGCATTAACATCATCTTCAATACTTATTTCATTTATTTTTTTTTTATTCTTTATTAACCATTTATAAAAATCATTAATATTATCAAAAATATATTCATCTTTATTCAATACTTTTATCAAAATACTTTCCTCCAAATGTAATTAAATATTATCAAATTTTGCATTGATATGCAAGAATAACATACAATTAAAAATTAAATGGGTTTCTAATCTTATTGTATTGTCTTGCTTGCTTTAATTGATCTTCACTTAAAGTTTTCAAATAATTATATGGATTTATATTTTCATCATAGCTAGAAAGTCTATCAAACGCGTTAATTAAATCGTTAGATATGCCTATTTTATATAAGTAATTTATAAAGTCATTATATTTATATAAATCAAAATAATTTACATTTAATAATTTATTATCTTTCCCATATAAATAATTAAGAATAATCATATTATAGCAATATAAGTCTGACTGCTCATCAGCAATAAAAAAGCCAGGGCTCATACTTTTATTTATTTTATATTTATCTTTAGTAAATCTAAGCAATCCTGCACTGTTTAAATATCTAGATTTATATGCATAATTACTATTAATTAAGCAAGTATCTAAATCAATTACATTGATATTTCCATCATTAATTATAATATTAGATTCGTGTAAATCATTTATAAAAAATTGAATTTTTTGTTCTTCTCTTATATTTTTTAGTTTTTCCAAAAGTATTCCAATTTGTTGCAAATAATTTATTTGCTCATGAATAGAATATGAATCATTGTAAATAATCTCAGTCAAATTTTTTCCTTTTAAATAAGGCAATAAAAATCCAACATATCTATTTTTATCAGAAATCAAATATTCAGGAATACAAAAATTATTAGGTAAAATTTCTTTAAAATTATATAAATTCTTTAATGTTTTAATATTCTCATAATATATTTGTTCATCTATAAAGAATATTTGTTTTTCAACATATATTTGTTTATTATATTTTACTATTAAAAGCTTTCCTTGCGTATTAGAAATATTATTAGATAAATTTAAAGTTGATATATTCTTAATTTCTTTTTTTGTTATTTCTTTCATGATTTCACCTTGGAATATATATTAACACACAAAACAAAAAAATCAAGAATTAGTCTTGATTATTTTTTTCTTCATTATTTATTTTATCTATTATTTTTTCAATTTTGTTTCCATATTCAATAGATTCATCAAATATAAAAGTTAATTCGGGTGTATGTCTCATATCAATTCTTTTACTCAATTCTCCTCTTATAAATGATTTTGCTCTATCTAAAGCTTTTATAGTCAGATTTTTTTTATTCATGTCAAGCACAGTAAAATAAACCTTTGCAAAGCTAAGATCATTTGTAATATCGCACCCAGTTATTGTTACAAATCTAATATCTTCATCTTTTACTTCTTCCATTAAGATATAACTTATCTCTTTTACAAATGAACTTTCTAATCTTTCTATTTTCAAACTCATAATAACACTCTCATTTCAAGTAAGATAATATCATACTTTTACTAAAAAATAAAGTCTTATTAATTATCTAGTCTTTAAACACTAATACTTGATCCTCTAATAAATATATATTTTTATTATTATTAATTAGATTTTCTAATGTATATCTATTTTTTCTTAATACGCTTTGAACGGTATCTCCAGGTTTAGTAATATATATTCTCGTATTTTGTTTTGGAATTAATAATATTTGACCAGGATGTAAATAATCATAAGTCTTTATACCATTTATTTGAGATAAAATAGATACATCAGTATTATTTTCATTTGCTATATTATATAAGGTATCACCTCTTTTAACTACATAATAATCATAGCTATTATTATATGGTATATATAATATAGAATTTGGTGTAAGTTTTTGAATATTGTTATATTTTTTTATTTCTTCTACATTAATTCCAAATTTACTTGCAATGTTTTCAAACGTATCACCATTTTTTATAGTATATTGAAACATTTTAATCTCCTCATTATATTTTATTAAGTTAATAAGAAAAGAATGAAACAAAATTCATCCATCAAAGTTACTTTTTTATAATATTTTCTATAAAAAAAAGAACATTTGCATGTTCTATTTTATAAATCCATTATCTTGCAAGAAAACTTCAAAATCATTTTTTTGAGTAAGTCCTACTAATGAATCAATTATTTTACCATTCTTAACTACTAATGTTGTAGGAGTTCCAAAATTCTTACCGTCTTCACCAAACAATTCATTATCAAGTGAAAAAATACTCATCATATCATCTTCAGTCAAATCATCAGTATCTAAATAATGAAAAATCAAATCATATTCTGACGATAATTGTTTTACAATTGGTTTTTGTTGTTGACAATATACACATCCTTCTCTAGCTATATAAATAATTGATGCATCTTCATTATTTAGAAGTGTTGTAAACTCTGTCATTCCAATTTTAGATAATTCTACTTCACTAGAAGAGTCTACAGAGCAATACTTTAATTCTGATGCAAAGAATGCACCACCTACAACAATGATAATTGCCATTATTGCAATTATTATTCCCTGAATTTTCTCCTTTTTTGTTTCTTTCATAATAAACCTCCCTCACTTATAGTATGTATTATATCATAGAAAATTTAAATATTGCATATTTTTTTATTATTTAACTATTTTTTTATATTTTTCATATTCAATAAATTCGCCATAATAGTACAAAAGATTCAACTTACAATCACAAATCAATCTATTAGCGCATTTAACTCCTTCCTCTGGTAAAATTTGCCTATCAATTATTTCATAACAGGCATTTTTAATAATTTCATCTCTAAGTAAAATGTTAAAAATATTATTTTTTATTAATAATTTTTGCTTAAAGTCAAATAATTTATTACCTGTATGATTATATTTTATATCTAAGCCTTCACATTTAAAAAATGAAAGTTCTCTTTCTGAATCAGTTTCAATCTTTAATAAATTAGATATTATACCAAATAAGTCTACCTTTTGTTCTTCTTCATATTTTAAACCTACAGGACTATACCACAAAACTAAAGTATCATATATATGAAGTATTTCATCAACATTTATATTTGGATTATAAATATTGTTATTTTTGTCTTCAACCCATTTTTTTAATTGCTCTCTATTATTTAATTTCATAAAATCCCCCTTTAAAACACGCTGATTATATCATATTTTTTATAAAATGTCCAGTAAAATCATATTATTATATCAGGAGTGATTATATGAAAAAATATAAGGTAGTTGTATATGCTATTACAAAAAATGAAGAAAAGTTTATTTCTCGCTGGATAAATTCTATGAAGGAAGCAGATGAAATATATGTTTTAGATACAGGTTCAACAGATAATACAGTTAAATTATTGAAAGAAAACAATGTAAAAGTTACTCAAAAAATAATACATCCGTGGAGATTTGATACAGCAAGAAATGAATCTTTAAAGCTTGTACCAAAAGATACTGATATTTGTGTATGTACTGATTTAGATGAGGTTTTTATTAAAGGATGGAGAAAAAAACTAGAAAAAATATGGGATAATGATACAACAAGACTTGCTTATAATTATAATTGGTATATTGATAATGATGGAAACCCAAAAGTCAATTTTTATATTGAAAAAATACATTCAAGATTTGATTACAAATGGACTCATCCAGTTCATGAAGTATTAATTTATACAGGTAATTCAACAGAAATAAAAAAAACTACAAATGAAATAACATTAAATCATTATCCAGATAGAAATAAATCAAGAGGGAATTATCTTCAACTTTTAGAATTAGCAGTTAAAGAAAATCCCGAAGATGATAGAAATATGCATTATTTAGGAAGAGAATATATGTATTATAAAAGATGGAATGAAGCAATAGAAACATTGATTAAACATTTAAACCTAAAAAATGCTACTTGGCATGATGAACGATGTGCATCAATGAGGTTTATTGCAAGATGTTACTTAAATTTAAATAGAATAGAGGAATCTAGATTATATTTGAAAATGGCAATTAATGAAGCCACATATTTAAGAGATCCTTATGTAGAATATGCTCTTTTAGAATATAATCAAAGAAATTGGGATGAAGTAATAACAACATGTAATAAAGCATTAAAAATAAGAAATCATCCAAAAAGCTATATAAATGAAATATTTAGCTGGGATCATACTATATATGATTTATTATCAATTGCTCTATTTTATCAAGAACGATATGACGAAGCATTATTTTATGTAAATAAAGCTATAGAGATTTGTTCAAATGAAAAAAGACTTTTTAAAAACAAAGAATTAATTGAAAAAAAATTAAAGAATGAAACTGCATAAAAACTATTAAGCAAAAGCGCTTAATAGTTTTTATTGATAAAAGCATATATTTATATAAATACTGATTAATTTATTCTATTTTAGTTTACAACTGTCATTTCTTTTAATAATTGCACATCTATTGCTTGATAACCCTTGTCAGTCTTTATTAAATCAAAATTTACAACTTGTCCTTCAGCTAAACTTTTATAACCATCTTGGCTTATTGCTGAATAATGTACAAAAATATCTTCTTCAATTGAAAATTCTATAAAACCAAACCCTTTCTCATTATTAAACCATTTTACTTTACCTTTCATTTTTCCTCCTTAGTTTCAATGCTTAAATCATATAAATATTATCGCAAAATAAAGTGAGTTTATCATGTAAATTTTATTTAAAAAAAGTATATTATTAATTTATAAAAACTGTAATAAAACTTTAATTTAAAAAAATTGCATATAAAAATACAGTATATATTATTATAGTTCCTTACTATTATTTTTTCTTTTTGGCAATATTTTACTATTAACTTGTGTAGCATCATAAATTTTTTTTAACTCAGCAATATTTTTATTTATTTGATCAACGCTTAGATGTAGTTCTTCAGCTTGCCTAGCAATGGAATATCCAGCACATCTAGTTCTTATTAAATATTGTTGTCTCTCATTCAGGTTTCCTTCTTCTATAAATGTTTCTAATACTACTTTAGTCCAAAGTACTTGCTTTGTCACGAAATCACCTCATATATACTTTAAAAGTTTAAAAAAGTTACTACTAAGTAATTTTAATTTTTTTTTTTGAAAAAAACAAGTAAATTTAGTTTTTTTTATATCATTTTACATATATTTTTTTTATAACATTTTTATTACAGTTTTTATACATGTTTTCTATTTACAATTATGTTAATATGAATTATATTGGAGGTATAGCTAAATATGATAACAAAACATAAAAAAACTTTTTTTGATATAAATATGTATAAAACAAACAATAAAATAGGAATTAATGAGGATGATTATTGGTGTAAAGTAAATCTTATAGCTGATAATTACGAATTTCATTATGAAGTATCAAGAGAAAGTATTACTAAAAATGAAACTATAAAAGCATTAAATTATCTTAAAGATTATTATTATAAAAGCACGATAAATACACAAGAATTATCATTCATAAAGAACTATTTTATATTGATTTTTCATGAAATAAAAAATAACAATAAACTATTAGAACTAAAATTAATAAGTCTATTAAATAAGCAAGAAAAATCATACTCATTATTTTTTGAAAATGAGGAAATTGAAGAATTTATTCATTTAATACAAAACTTTAGTATATTTAATAAAAGATAAAACTGTTTATAATCAGTTATTTAAACTTCACAATTTTCAAAGTTCAATTTGAGTAAATTATTATTATCTTTTTTGTATTTAATATATGTATTTATAATTGCTTAATTATATTAATATGCATATATTAGTTTTGAAAGGAGATTTTAATGAATACTGAAAATGATTTTGATAGAAGAATTAGAATTCCTAGAAATTGTTATATAATTGGTCCAACTGGACCTACTGGACCATCAGGAGGACCTACTGGACCTACTGGACCTACCGGGCCTACCGGACCTACCGGACCTACCGGACCTATCGGACTTACTGGGCCTATCGGACCTACTGGACTTACTGGGCCTACCGGACCTACTGGGCCTATCGGACCTACTGGACCTACTGGACTTACTGGACCTACCGGACCTACTGGACCTACTGGGCCTACTGGACTTACTGGGCCTACCGGACCTACTGGACCTACCGGACCTACTGGACTTACTGGGCCTACCGGACCTACCGGACTTACTGGACCTACCGGACCTACCGGACCTACCGGACCTACTGGACCTACTGGACCTACGGGTGCATCAATAACACTAGCTATAGGGACTGTTACAACTGGTGCACCAGGAACTGCAGCAGGTGCATCAATTACAGGTACAGCACCAAATTACATACTAAATTTAACAATTCCACAAGGGCCTACTGGACCATCTGAGAATACATCTTCTTAAGAGTAAATAAAATATATTAATCTTTAAACATTGTGTATATAATAAGCATTATATACACTTTTATTATTACTTTAAACAATAAAAAAATGTATTTTCTATACATTTTTACTTTTAATATATTTTATTTAATTTTTAATTTAACTTTTGTTTTTTCTATCATATGATTTGAATAATTATCGTAATGTTTAATAATTTCGTCACATTCAATTGCACCTTTTTCTTGTAATTCTTTGCCTAGCTTTTTTAATATTTCAGAAATAATTCTGGATACATAAGGTTGAGATATATTAAGTTTTTTTGATATTTCTAATTGAGTATATGTTCTATTTTCAAGAAATCCAAAATATAAAACAACTATGTATCTATCTCGTTCAGATAATTCATCAATTGTTTCTCTAATTGTTCTATACACTTCTTTATTTTCATATTCCAAAACAAAATCAGAATTTTCTGATTGAATAATATTCTGTAAAATTACTACATTATTATCTTCATCAAAATTAAATTCTCTATCAATACTTTCATCATTTTTATATTTTTTATTTTTTCTAATAAACATTAATATTTCATTGTCAATGCATCTAATTGCATAAGTTGTGAATTTAACTTTTTTCGATAAATCAAAAGTGTCTATACTTTTGATTAATCCAATCAAGCCAGTTGAGATTAAGTCTTTTCTATCATATGAAGTTGTATTAAACTTTTTTAAAACTTCAGCTATTACAAGTCTTATATTTCCTTCTATTAATATTTTACGGGCATTTTTATCTCCTAATTTATAGTTTAGAAAATATTTTTTTACTTCTTCTTCATTTAATAATGCAGGAATGTTAGTTTCTATAAATATATCATCATAATTCATATAAATATCACAAGATATGAATATAATATTTATCAATTGTAAGAGAGATTTTACATTTTTTATTGATAAAGTATTATACAAATTCCTTTTTAGATTTCTCCCAAAGTTTATATTCTTTATACTATATATGATTCATAATTAAATAATATTCATTTCATATTGTATTAATAATACATGTAAAAACTGATAAGTATGCTATAAAAATTTTTTCATAAAAAATAAAAAAAAAGAAGTTAGAAATCAAACTTCTTATAATACCATCTGGTGGAGCATAACGGGATCGAACCGTTGACCTCCACGGTGCAAACGTGGCGCTCTCCCAGCTGAGCTAATGCCCCAAATGACTACGTAAATAATATTATCACTAAAATTATTTAGTTGTCAATATTTTTTATTTATTTTTCTAAAATATTAATTGAAAAGTAATTCTTAATTTAAATTCTAATAATGACATTTTGTATTTCAAACGTTTTATTTAACTTGAATAATAGTTGAATCCTAAATGACTTAATCTACTTAATCTAGATTAATATAATCTTTATCTTTATGAGGTTCTTCAAATAATAAGTCCCTATAATTCTGCTGTCTTAGTACTTCATATAATACAATTGCACAACAATTTGACAAATTAAGCGATCTAACATTAGAAGACATTGGAATTCTCATGCACTTATCTATATTAGGTCTTAAAATTTGTTTTGGGATGCCTGTAGATTCTTTTCCAAAAATCAAATATATATCTTTATTTATGTCACTGTAGTCGAAACTTGTATGAGGTTTATGTCCGTATCTAGTAAAAAAGTAGAAATCTCCATTATTTTTATTAATAAAATCATTCCAATTTTCATATACAAAATACTCGAGCTTATCAATATAATTTACTCCACTTCTTTTAACGCTTTTTTCATCAAGAGAAAAACCTAATGGTTTAATCAAATGTAACTTGGTATTTGTCGCAACGCAAGTTCTCATAATATTGCCTGTATTAGTCGGTATTTCTGGTTCAAACAAAACTATGTTCAACATGCTATTTACCTACTTCATATTCATCCAATAGTTTTTCAATATTGCCTATATCAAAATTCTTTGATGTTTTTGATGTTTTCCCATAAATTAGTCCATTTTTATAAATGATAAACGCTGGATATTCATCTTTATTTAATCCCAACTTAGACATTATTTTTTCATCAGATATATTGCTAACATTTATATAAATAGTTTCTTCTTTTATATTCCTAGAATCTAACATTTTAGGCAAATCTTTTTCTATATTTCGACAATATAAATTAGATGATGTACAAATATACAAATAAAAATTTTCGTGTTCAGTTAAATAGTTTTCAAAATCATTAACACTTATTTCACTTATTTTTCCACTTATAACTGGTATAGTTAATTCATACTCTTTATAATTGTTATACCACTTAGCTATACATAAAACTACTAAAATGGTTGCTAAAAACATAACAAATACAGCAACATAATCTTTAAATAAAATTTTTTTATCTTTTTGCTTTTCCATAATAATCACCAAACCTCATAAATAATTATACAATATCAAAAGAAAAAAAGAAATTAGTTTTTCGCATCAAATTTCTTTCTTTCAGCAGTATTAAGTATCTTTTTTCTTAATCTAATATTTTTGGGTGTAACTTCCACAAGTTCATCACTATTTATATAATCAAGTGCATATTCCAAAGTAATCTGTCTTGGTCTTTTTAAAACCACAGTATGATCTGATCCTGATGCCCTAACATTTGTCAAATTTTTACCCTTAACAACATTTACTGCTAAATCATTATCTCTAGAATGCTCTCCAACTATCATACCTTCATAAACTTCCACACCAGGTTCTATAAACATTATTCCTCTATCTTCTAGAGCTCCCAGAGAATAAGCTGTTGATTTACCATTTTCCATAGAAACAAGTACACCTAAACTTCTTTCTCCAACATCTACACCTGCTACTGGCCTATACTCTTTAAATGAATGATTTATAATTCCATATCCTTTAGTCAGCGTCATAAAGTTAGTAGTAAATCCAATTAATCCTCTTGAAGGAATTGTATAAATTAATTTAGTTTGCCCGTTAATACTTGCCATAGATTCCATTATAGCACCACGTAATCCCAATTGTTCTATAATACTACCAACAGAATCATCTGGACACTCGATTTGCAATTCTTCATATGGCTCATTTTTAATCCCATTAATTTCTTTAATAATTACTGAAGGCTTACTTACTTGAAGTTCAAAACCTTCTCTCCTCATATTTTCTATTAGAATAGATAAATGAAGCTCTCCTCTACCAGAAACTATCCAAGATTCAGAATCATTTGGTTCAACTCTTAAACTAACATCTCTTTGTAGTTCTTTATTAAGCCTTTCTTCAATCTTTCTAGCAGTTAATAGTTTACCGTCTTTTCCAACAAATGGAGAAGTATTAACCCCAATTGTCATTTGTAGAGTTGGTTCATCAACATGTAATATAGGCAGTGGTTTATGCTTATTAACTTCACATAACGTTTCTCCAACAGATATGTCAGGAAGTCCAGCAACTGCACAAATATCACCCGCCTCTGCTTCTGTTATTTCAATTCTTTTAAGGCCCAAGTATCCAAATAGTTTTTGAACTCTAAATTGTTTTATAGTGCCATCTAGTCTCAAACAAGATACCATTTGTCCAACCTTAATTTTTCCATTATGAACTTTACCTACACCTATTCTTCCAACATATTCATTATAATCAAGTAAAGCAGGTTGAAATTGTAAATCTTCTTCCACCAATCCATTTGGAGATGGAATTTCGTTAATAATCAAATCAAGTAATTCAGTGAATCCTTTTGTTTGACTAGATAAATCTGGATCTAAACTTGATGTTCCGTTAATAGCTGATGCATAAACAACTTTAAAATCTAACCAATCCTCATCAGCACCTAAATCTATAAACAAATCAAGCACTTCATCAACTACTTCAGCACATCTTGCACTTTCTTTGTCAACTTTATTTACAACTACTATTGGTTTAACATGAGCTTCCAATGCTTTTTTTAAGACAAATCTTGTTTGTGGCATAGTACCCTCATAAGCATCAACTACAAGTAAAACACCATCAACCATATTCATGATACGTTCAACTTCCCCACCAAAATCAGCATGTCCTGGAGTATCTAATATATTAATTCTATAACCTTTATATTCAATAGCTGTAGTTTTAGCTAAAATAGTTATTCCACGTTCTTTTTCCAATTGATTAGAATCCATTGAAATATTAGAAGTATCTTCATTATCTCTAAAAGTACCACTTGACTTTAATATTTCATCAACTAACGTAGTTTTACCATGATCTACATGTGCTATAATCGCTATATTTCTTTTTTTCATATAAATACACATCCTTTAACAAACTTTCTAGATTATAGCACATCTTTATAAAAAATCAATATAAATTATACAAATCACAAAAAAACGTTTATTTTTTTTATTTATATTGATAAAGTTGATTAAACATATTAATGAAAGCACACAATAATAATGGTGAATATAATGATAAATAAAAGTATTTGGTTGAAAGGTTTAAAACTAAAAAAAGAAAAAGCTCTAAAACAAAATATAAATACAGATATTTTAATAATAGGCGGTGGCATTACAGGTATGACTACTGCATATTTTTTGAAAGATTCATCACTTAAAGTAACATTAGTTGATATGGGTGTAATTGGACTTGGACAAACATCAAAATCTACAGGAAAACTTACTTATTTACAAGGATTTCATCTAAATGATATTGAAAATATTTATGATACAGACACTGTTATAAAATACATAAAATCACAAAAAGATGCTATGGAAATTGTTAAAAATATAATTATAGATAATAATATAAAGTGTAATTATGAGAGCAATAATTCTTTTATATTTACTGATAAAAAATCAAGTGTAAGTAAAATTAAAAATATAGAAAAAATATTAAAAAATGCAAAAATTAAATATAAAAACCAAAATAATCTACCAATTACATTTCCATCTATTTATTCAATAAAAGTGGACGATACTGCAGTATTTAATCCAGTTAAATACTTGCAAGAATTAGAAAGAATATTATCTGATATTATAGATATATATGAAAACACAAGAATTACTAATATAGAAGAAAAAAACAATTATTATATTGCACATACTGATAAATACTTTATCAAAACAAAAAAAATAGTATTTGCTTGTCACTACCCTTTCTTTGTTAATCCATACTTTTTTCCATTTAAAACTAATTTACAAAAAGGATACTTATGTGCAGCTCAAATAGATAAAAATAAAAGATTTAATGCAATTAATGATGAAAATATTACCAAATCAATAAGATATTATTCTAATATAAAAGATTACATTGTATATGTAAGTGAAATAAGAAATATTGGGTCAAATATTGATAACGAAAAAAATTATAATAATCTAAATTGGACCGTTAAAACTAATTTAAGTGAAAAAATAAAATATAATTGGTTTAATTTTGATATTGTTACAAATGATTACTTACCGATTATAGGATTCTTATATAAAGATAATCCAAATTTACTTATTGGAACTGGTTATAATCTTTGGGGTATGACAAACGGTACAATTGCTGGAAAAATAATATGTGATTTATTGTTAAAAAAGGAAAATATTTATAAAGATTTATTTGATCCAAATAGAGATTTTAATATAAATAAATTAGGAAATTATTGTAAATATAATTTAATAAATGGATATAATTTTATAAGTTCAAGTATAAATAAAAATAAAGATTTTTATAAAGAAGCTGAAGTTAAAACTATAAATGGCATAGATTACGGTGTTTATACCGATAAAAATAATAAAAAATATAAGGTATATAATAAATGCCCTCATATGAAATGTAGCTTAATATTTAATGAAGTTGACAAAACTTGGGACTGTCCTTGTCATGGTTCTAGATTTGATATAAATGGCAAAGTAATAAAAGGACCTTCTACTTATACCATTTCTATTGATAAAAAGAAAAAATAATATTATACTTTAACTGGAGGTAGATATGAATAAGCATATTGGTGCCGGTTGTGGTATTATAATTTTAAATGATAAAGGTCAAATTTTATTAGGAAAAAGAGGAGAAGATTTGATAAAAGCAAAATGTGAAATGCATGAAGAAGGAACTTGGACTTTACCTGGTGGAAATATAGAGTATGGTGAAACATTTGAAGAAGCCGGAGTAAGAGAGACAAAAGAAGAAACTAATCTAGATGTATCAGACTTAGAAGTATTTTGTGTGCAAACTGATTTAAATGAATATGCACATTATATCTCAGTAGGTATGCTTGCTCACTCATATAAAGGTGAGCTTAAAGTTATGGAACCGAATGAAATAACAGTATGGAAATGGTTTAATATAGATGATATACCTAACATTATATTTACTCCTAGTAAAAAGACAATAGAATGTTTTTTAAAGAAGGAATTCTATATCAAATAGACTTCTTTTTTTTATATATTTTTTTGTATAAATAACTAACTATAAATACAACTATAAGTATTCTTATTGGAACTTTTAGCTTTGAGGTGTAAGTATTAATTATCGTCCAATTATTACCAAGTGCATATCCACAATACACAAATACAAACGTCCAAGGAATACTTCCAAGTGTTGTATATAGTAAAAATTTTTTAAAGGAAAGTTTTGCTATTCCAATTGGCAAAGATATGAGAGTTCTTATAATAGGAACATTTCTTCCAATACATGCTGCAATAAGACCATATTTTTCAAACCAAGTATCAGTCTTTTTTAGATCATCTTGTTTCATAAAAAAATATTTACCATATTTTTTAGCAAAACTTGTTCCACCAAAGTATCCCATAAAATATATTATAATTGCGCAAAATATACTACCAAGCAAGCCAACTATAAAAGCACCAAAAAAAGAAAACATTTTTTTACTTGCAAGAATTCCTCCTGTAGCTAGTATTAATTCACTTGGAATTATTATTATTACTGCTTCAAGTATCATTCCAAGAAACATTCCAAAATACCCAAATTTGTCTATTAAACTCAAAACATAATGGTCCATGATTATCACCAGTAAATTATATTACAGAAATAAGTAAATATGAAATTTGACTAATGTAATTTTGTTTATTATAATTGAATAAGATTAACGGAGGTATTATTATGACAGAAAAGTTTGTAAGTATTGCTTTAGGGTTATTAAGTGGTATAAAGTCTATTCCATTTGGGAGAGAATTAATTGCATTTATGTTGTCTATGTCTCCTATTCTTGAACTTAGGGGTGGAATAATTGCTGGTAGAGCTTTAGGTCTTACACCTTTATACACACTTATTATTTGTTTAATAGGAAATCTAATACCTGTACCGTTTATTTTGATATTAATAAAAGCTATAATTAATAAAATGAGAAATAGCAAAATTAAACTATTTAAAGGTATCGTTTCTTGGACAGATAAAAAAGTACAAAAGAATAAGGCTACTATAGAAAGATACGGCTTCTGGGGATTAGTTTTATTTGTTGGGGTTCCTCTTCCAGGAACAGGTGCTTGGACAGGATGTCTGGTTGCTGCAATGTTAGATATTGACAAGAAAAAAGCTTTTTTAGCTACAATAGTTGGCGTTTTAATGGCAGGAACTATCATTTCACTTTTGTCAATTGGAATTTTCGATTTTATTTTGTAAATCTTTAGAACTGATTAATTTTTTATATTTTTTCAAAAAAAGTATTGACTTTTTTCCTAATTATGATAAAATTTTAGATGTCTACTTGATGCGGATGTAGTTTAATGGTAGAACCTCAGCCTTCCAAGCTGACTACGTGGGTCCGATTCCCATCATCCGCTCCATTTGTAAAAATCGTCGGAACAACCGATGTTGAGATAAAGCTTAATTAGAAATAATTAAGTTTTTTTGTGTCTAAGAAGGGTTGTGATGATATGTTAAATATTATTAAAGAAAAACTTGATTTAAGCCCTGATTTAAAAAAAAGATTGATTGGGCTAAAAATTATACTTCTACTTCAATAACTCTTGAGAAAGGTCATTTAATTAGATTAGAACCATCTAATCTTGCTTATGTAGATCCACACAAAGTAAAAATAAATAATTATACATTCTTGTTCTTCAATGGTGTTGATACTTTCTATGTTAATAATCTAAATGATAAACACAATTTATCCGAACTAGAAAAATACTTTAAACTTGCTAAATGCTCTTAATACTATTCCCTCAATAAGGAATTGACAAAATTCTAAAAAGTGATATTATAAATAACCAATGAAAGAGTTAACTCTAGAAATGGAGGTACATCTATGAAAATAAAACACAATATATCGAATATTTATAATAATGATTTTAATGAGGAGTCAGTAGTATTTAGACGTTACTAGATACTATTGTCTCCTCTTTTTTAGTAATAAGGAGGTTTGTTTAGTGGAAGAAGAAAGAAAAGTTGCAGGTATTTATATTCGTGTATCAACTGAAGATCAAGCTCGTGAAGGATTTAGTTTAGGAGAACAAGAAGAAAAATTAAAACAATTATGTGATTATAAAGGTTAT
>JAQXRJ010000005.1 GCA_029218465.1 bacterium
ATATGGTATTTTCTTATTATCTAAAACTTTTATTAACTCTTGTTCTAAATCATTAAACTCACCACAATTAAAGATTACTTTTTCTACTTTAAAGTTTTCTACTAAATTAATTGCTTCACCCATGTGATCATAATCTCCATGTGATAAAATAACATAATCTATTTTTTTTATTCCATAGTACTTTAAGGTAGTGTTTAATACATTTGAGTCTTTATTCAATTTCACTCCCGTATCCATTAATATAACTTTATTATCAATATTAAATAAAATACTATCTCCTTGTCCTACATCTAACATTAATATATAATTACGATTAAAAAAATAATTATAATTATAAAATAATGCCAACATAATGCAAATTAATCCTATATATTTATACTTTTTTTTCTTAATTTTATTAAGTGAAAAAATAAAAACTAAATAGTATATAATAATTAAAATTAAACTACATCTGCCCATTATTATAATAGAATTAATATTATTAAAAAATAAACAAATTGTTTCTAAAATATTTATAAAGAATAATAATATGATTTTAAAAAGGGGGAACATTAAACATAATATACATAGTGGTAAAATTATAATAGAAACATAAGGTATTAAAAAAAGATTATATATAAAGCTTAATATATTCACTTCATAAAAATAATAAATCATTATTGGAAAACTGCATAAAAAAACAATTAAAGATACTTTGATAGATTTTTCTATATAACTACCATTTATTAAATCTTTATAATAAATTAAGAATATTGAAATACAACTTGAAAATATAAAACCAATATTATATACAATAAATGGATTTAACAAAACTATAATACATATAGTAATTATTAATGTCTTAAAAGATGATATATCTAGTTTTAATAATTTATTTATTCTATTAATAATTAAAAATGTCCCACTTCTTAATATAGATGGTTGATAATTTGTAATAAACATATAATAAAACACAAATAAACTAATTATTATAGATTTAACAAATGAATCACATTTTAATTTTCTTAGGATAAATAACAAACAACTACAAAAAATGCTCAAATGAATACCTGATATTGAGAATAAATGATTAATTCCAATGTTTTTATAAATAGTTCTAAATTGTGAATCAATCTGGTTTTTACCAAAGATCATAGCTTTTATATATATATTTGCTTTCACACTATTATCTGCTCTATTAAGTAAAGTATTTTTAACTAAATATAAAATATTATTATTTTTATTTTTAACAATTATTTTGCTAACGTCCATCAATGTATAAATTTTATTATTATATAAATATTCTTTATAGTTAAATCCTCCCATTACAGTAGTATTACTTAGTTTTTTAGGCATTCCAATTACAGTTACTATATCACCATAGTCAATGTCTAAATCATCAATATAATAAAAGCATAGTATTTTTTGTTTTTCTTTTAAGATAAAAGAATAGTATCCATCCTTTTTAGTAACATCAATAATTTTTCCTGTAATTTCTAAATTACTTGTCTTATATAAACTACTATATTTTTTTAATTTAGTGTTATATATACAACTTAAAATGGTAATTATTATAAGAATTAAATAAAAAAATTTATAATGTAATATTATCTTTAATTTTTTCAAATACACTTGAACCTATTCCACTTACATTTACAATATCTTCTATTTTAGAAAATTTCCCATTTTTATTTCTGTACTCTATTATTGCATTTGCTTTAGATTCCCCTATTCCTGGAAGTTTCATTAATTCTTCTAAAGTAGCTGTATTAATATTTATCTTTGATGATACATTACTATTTGAAACATTAGTATTTTCCTCTACACAGGCATCATTTTTAATTTTATCATCATTAATAACACATTTTTCTTCACTAGCAATTTCTTCTTTTTTAATATTTCTAAAGTTTAATACTTCATCTTTAGAATAAACAATAATGACCATTTGATCAGATAATTTTTTACTTAAATTCAAAACTGAAGAATCAGCATCTTTTAATAATCCCCCTGCCATATTAATTGCATCTATCACTCTTTTTTCAGTAGATAACTCATAAACTCCAGGATTTTTGACATATCCTTTTATATCTACTTTGATTTTAGAAATATTTTCAGTTTTATTGTCAATTTTTTCAATTGTTGATAAATCAACATCTAAAAGATTTTCTTCTTTAACAAGTTCATTTTCAATAGAGTTTGCTTTATCTTTCATATTATTAAAGAAATATACTCCTAAAAAACATACAATACATACTAAAACAAATATTAAAGTTGTTATAATTCTATTTTTATTAAATCTTAAAAAATAAATAATTTTTCTCATAAAAAAACTCCTTTCATAGGAGATTATATTAAATTAATTTTATATTTCCTCATGCTTTGCTTTCAATTGCAATTTTTTGAACAATAGTTAAAGCAGCGACTAAGCATATAGTAAAACTTCCTCCATAAGAAATAAATGGAAGTGGTACTCCTGTCATAGGCATAAGTCCAAATATGCCCATAAGATTAATAACAACATGTAAAAATATATAAAATGCTACACAATAACACATAAGCATACCTCTAGTAGTTTTTGATCTTCTTCCAATAACTACAATTCTTACCAAAGTAAGAAAATAAAGAAATATTACAGCTATACCTGCGATTAGTCCGAGTTCTTCTAGCAAAATTGCAAATATAAAATCTGTATGAGCTTCTGGCAAATATAAATATTTTTGAGTACTATTGCCAAGACCTTTTCCTGTTAATCCACCATTGTTAACAGCAATATATGAATTGCATACCTGATTTCCATCAGTATAGAATTTTTCTTCACTACATGGATTTGAAAAATCAAATCGAGATAATTGTCTTGAAGAAATAAGTTCTTTGCCATTTCCTATTAATAATAAAGATACAATAGTTATTCCACCAAGTATGATAAAAATACATTTTTTCTTTAAATTATCTGGTATCGGTGATAAGAAGAATATAAAGGCAACTATCAATCCAAAAATAATAGCAGTTCCTAAATCAGGCTGAAAAATTATTAAAACAAAGGAAATAATACATATGAATGGTGGAAATAAACTTGTCATATAACTATCAAGTTTATCCTTTTTTAATTCATAAAAACTTGACATCCATACAATAGATATAACTTTAATAAATTCACTAGGTTGAAGAGTAAAAGGGCCAATTGGTATCCACGAAGTAGCATGATTAGTTGTTTTACCATATAAAAGAACAAATCCTAATAATCCCGTAAATACAAGCATTAAAGGCCAAGATGCAATTGCATATCCTTTTGAACTTACTTTCAGCATAAAAATAGATAAAACAATCCCTACAAACAAAAATAATGACTGCTTATATAAAAATCTATATGGACTTGCATTGTATCTCATAAAAGCCGTAACATTTGATGCTGAAAAAACCATTACTAATCCTATTGCAAATAATATTAATGTAAATAATAATAACCATTTATCCATTTTTTTTAACAATACAACATCACCTACTATATTATATATTATAAAATATATATATTTTTTTGTAAAATAAAAAATGCTTAAAAGCATTTTATTTAGTTAAAACTTTATTTCCATGATATTCTTTTGACAATTTTGAATCTAACTCTATTATAAACGAATCATTTAAATAATTAGAAATTATAGTTTCACTATTATTTAAGTCATTAAAACTAACTGTTTTATATGGTATTCCACCAATTATAACATTTTTACAAATAGCAATATCATTTTTTTCATCAACAATCAATATAAGTGGATTATATTCAAAATAATGATATCTATTTTCTTTCTTATTAAAACAAGCTAAATATTGTTGTTCTTTAAACTGAAACTTTTTATAACAAACATATGGATTATTATCGTCAAATATAGTATTGGTTTTAAAATCAATTTTAAAATCATCAAGCAACTTAATAACTGAAGATTTATTAACAAAAGCATAATTAATTGCTATCCCTTTAATACCAATTACTTCTTCATCTGGAAAATTTCCAATTTCCACTTCCAAAATTCCTTTATTATTTATCTTTGAGTTTTTTGCAAATTTTTTTATATCACTGTAACAAAAAACAGGCCTAACACCAAAACTATCATTTTCTAAATCGTTATATTTTTCATCACAACCATCTAAAAAATAATTTTCTGACTTAAGTCTACCACTTCCACAAGTATACCTACAAAAATCAGTTATAAATGCTTTTATTCCCATTTTAGTTATTACATAACTTTGATCTTTTCCATAAACTTCAGATACATATAAATTTCTTATCTTTTTCATAATTTCCTCTTTCTATAACAAGATTGTATTTTAGCACCAACATCTTTAAAAGTAAAGTTATTTTGGTTCAATATGTATTGTTATATAATTAATATTCATCTTACTATTTAATAGATCTTTTTCTATATCATCCATCAACATATGACCTTCTCTCACACTGCATTCCCCATCTACTAAAATCTTAAATGTTACATCATAATATGTACCTAATTTAAATACAGTTAAATCTTTATAACTAAAATCATAATTCCTATCTTTAATTACTCTCTCAATATTAGATATAATATCTTCATTTTGTTCTCTTTCCCCAATAAGTAATGAAAGATTATCTCTAAATAACTTAAAGCCAATTATTAATATCAAAATGCTTATAATGATTGAACCAATCATATCAGAATATTTTAATATACCAATTCTTTTATAAAATTGAGATATAATTACAACAATTAAGACAAGTATTGAAGAATAAACATCTGTATATGATTCTTTTCCAGAACAAATAAGAATCATACTATTCAATTTTTTTCCTTTTTTTATAAGTAGCCTAGACACAAACGTTTTAGTAATAATAGTTATTATTATAACTATAGACAAATAAAAATTTGGAATAGTATTATCCTTATCAATACTATTTTTTATTAAAGATATCCCCACCCCCATTATAAATATACTTATTATCAAACCAGTTATGTATTCAATTTTTCCATGTCCCTTTGGATGATTATCATCAGCGGGTTTATTAGACAGCTTACAACCAATAATAGCAATTATATCAGTAGATAAATCGGAAAATGAATGAATTCCATCTGCAATTAAACTTTTAGTATTTGATATAACTCCAAATAAAATTTTAATTATACATAAAAACACATTAGCAATCATACTAATGGTCATATATTTTGTTTGTTTGTTCATAAAATCAATCCCTACTTAGCTTCATACCAATCAATTCCAGTATTAATTTCAACTTTAAGTGGTACACTTAATTTATATGTATTCTCCATAATATTTGTTACTATTTCTGTTACTTTTTTTTCTTCTTCTTTAACTACATTAAATAAAAGCTCATCATGTACCTGCACCAACATTTTGCTTTTTAAATTGTTTTTATTAAACTCTTCATAAATTTCTATCATAGCTTTTTTTAGAATATCTGCACTACTTCCTTGAACAGGTGTATTAAGTGCAATTCTCTCTCCAGCCTGTTTAATCATGTATTTATTACTCTTTAATTCTTCTATTACTCTTTTTCTATTCATTATTGTAGTAACATATCCATTTTCGTAAGCGTCTCTAATGACACCCTCTGTATATTCTTTAATTCCAGGGAAAGTCTTTAAATAATCATCTATAAATTTTTTTGCCTCAGAAATATCTATATTTAAGTCTTCAGATAAACCAAAGCTACTTATTCCATACAAAATACCAAAATTAACTGCTTTAGCCTGATATCTCATTTCTTTAGTAACCTCACTTATATCAACTTTAAATATATCACTTGCTGTTTTTTTGTGAATGTCTTGTCCACTTGTAAATGCGCTTATTAAATTATTTGCCTTCGATAAGTGAGCAAAAATTCTTAGTTCTATTTGAGAATAATCACTAGATAATATAATTGAATTATCATCTGCAATAAAAGCTTTTCTAATTTGTCTTCCTTCTTCTATCCGAATAGGAATATTTTGAAGATTAGGATTTGATGAAGAAAGCCTTCCAGTTCTTGTTAGCGTTTGATTAAAAATAGTATGAATTCTTCCATCTTCTAATATTTCATTCATAAGTCCAATAGTATAATTTTTATAAAGTTTAAAACAAAGTCTATATTCTTTTATTTTTGATACAATAGGGCTGTAAGATTCTATCTTATCAAGTATATCTTTACCAGTAGAAAAATTACAATCCTTAACTTTTTTTGGATAAGGAATCCCCATATGTACAAATAAAATTTCTCCTAACTGTTTTGGGCTTGATATATTAAATTGTTCACCAGCTAATTCATATATTTCTTTTTCCAATATATCCATTCTATTTTTTAATTCAATACTCATATCTTCTAAATATTTTCTATCTACGCTCACACCAGTTATTTCCATATCAGCAAGCACATATGATAGTGGCATTTCTATTTCATTAAACAAACGCAGTTCTTCTTCACTATTTAACTTATTTAAATATTCTTCTCTTGTATCATAAATATATTTTGCTTTTTTCATTATATTTTTTATAATTTTATCTTCTTCCGGTAATGATAATTTTTTCTCATTACCAAATATATTTTCATAAAACTCTACGTCTGTACCATCACTGTTCATTAAATATGCAATATCATCTTTAACATTTATATTAAGTAAATAACCGGCAATCATTAAATCATAATTGCATTTACTTAATTTTATATTATCATGAGAAAAAGATACCAAAACTTTTTTTATATCATATGTATATATTTTATAATCTAAATTAAGTAATTCCTTATTTTTTTCTAAAACTTCGTAAGGTATATAGTAATTATTTTTATCAGAGCAAATTCCAACACCTATAGGCTTAGCTTTATGATAATTATATCCAAGAATTTCTAAATACATTGAATAATCAGAATCAATAACAAAATCATTTAAATTACTACTTGTAATTATTTTATATGAAATCTCTTCAGACATATTTTTTCTAATATCCTCTTTTTTTATATCGATTTTTTTTAATAAAGAATAAAACTCCATCTCTTCAAGTATAGAAATATATTTAAGTGCATCAATGCCTCTATACTTTATTTTTTCAAAAGAAGTATCAATAGGAACATTCTTTACAATTGTTACTAAATGATAACTTTTATATGCATCTTCTTTTCCTAACTCAAGTTTTTCCTTTAGTTTTCCTTTTATATTATCTATATTTTTATAAATACCATCAAGTGTTCCATATTCTTTAAGAAGTGTTAGTGCTGTTTTTTCACCTATTCCTTTAACACCTGGAATATTATCTGAAGGATCTCCCATCAATGCCTTTAAATCTATCATCCTAATAGGTTCAATTCCATAAGTATTTATAAACTCAGTTTTAGTCATTCTAATATTACCAACTTGTTTTAAAAGTTTCATTTCACAATCGTCACTTATAAGCTGTAATAAATCTTTATCACTAGATACTATAGTTGAATAAAAGAAAATATCCTCCTCTGCAGCTTTAACAAACGTACCAATAATATCGTCTGCTTCGTAATTATCAATTTCGTAATAAGTCATTCCTAAAGCTTCAACTATTTCTTTTGCTACTGGAAATTGTAATTTTAAATCATCAGGAGTTGCATTTCTCCCACCTTTATATTCGGTATATTCATCATGTCTAAATGTTTTACCTTTATCAAAAGCAACCATTACATAATTAGGCTTTTCTTCATTAACAATCTTATTAAGCATGTTTATAAATCCGTACAACCCATTAGTAGGAAATCCTTTGGAATTTCTCATTATATTACCAGTATATGCAGTTGCATAATAGCTTCTAAACAATAAATTATTCCCATCTATTAATACTATTTTTTCCATAAAATTCACCAAGTCTTTCTTATTTAATTATAAGATAATTAAAAAATTAAGACAAGTGTGAAATACATTTATATATTTATTAAAAAAAACATAATAATTATGTTTCTTAATTAAATCACAGTTTTATTACATATGAACGTTTTTTTAAATGATTTATATAATAGCCTACACTGTATATTTTATTATTAAAACTTTATCTTAAAATAAACTTAATTGACTTGACTCATCCATACCGTCTAATATTTTCATAGCTCTTAATTTATCAATTAAAGTTTGTGATATCTTAGCTCTTATTTGTAAGTCTTCGATACTTAAAAACTCTTGTTTTTTTCTTTCTGCGACAATATTTTTTGCAATAGTATCACCAAGGCCATCTATTGCATTAAATGGTGGATAAATACCTGTTTCATCTCTAACATCCCATACAGTCGAATTACTCTTATATAAATCAATTGGTAAGAATTTTATTCCTCTTGCAGTTGCTTCTAAACAAACTTTTAAACTTTCAAGTGTACCAAGTTCTTTATTAGTTGCTTCAAACCCTTTAAGCTCTATATCCTCGATTTTAGCCCTAATTGCATCATACCCTTTAATCATTGTCTCTACATCTACATCTGTTGCTTTAGATGTAAGCCAAGATGCATAGAAATATACTGGCATATGTACTTTATACCAAGCAATTCTAAATGCACTCATAACATATGCTGCAGCATGAGCCTTTGGAAACATATATTTAATTTTTCCACATGAATCTATAAACCAGCTATCAATACCTGCTTTTTCCATTGTTTCTTTATGAGTTTTCCATGTCTCTGGATCTTTACTAGCGCGACCTTTACGAACAAACTCCATTATCTTAAATGCTTTTATAGGTTCAACTCCATGATACATTAAATAAACCATTATATCATCACGACAACCAATAACTTCTTTAAAAGGTACAATATTATTTTTTATTAGTTCTTGCGCATTTCCAAGCCAAACATCAGTACCATGAGAAAGACCAGCTATTTTAACAAGTTCCGCAAAAGTAGTTGGTTTTATTTCATTAACCATTCCGATAGTAAAATTAGTACCAAATTCTGGAATTCCTAAAGTACCTGTCTCATTCCTTATTTGCTCTTTTGTCACGCCAAGTGCATCTGTTGATGAAAATATACTCATTGTTGCTTTATCATCCATAGGCACACTTAAAATATCAGTTCCTGTTAAGTCTTGAATCATACGAAGTTGAGTTGGATCAGAATGCCCTAAAATGTCCAATTTTAATAAATCTTCTTCTATTGAATGATAATCAAAATGAGTTGTTCTCCAAGCACTAGTTACGTCCTCAGCAGGAAATTGAAATGGAGTAAAATCAGATACATCCATATAATCAGGTACAACTACAATTCCTCCTGGATGTTGTCCTGTTGTTCTTTTTACTCCTGTACACCCTGCAGCTAATCTTTCTATTTCAGCCGTTCTCATAGTTAAATCATGTTTCTCACAGTATCCTTTAACAAAACCAAATGCTGTTTTCTCAGCAACTGTACCAATAGTCCCTGCACGATAAACATTATCCACTCCAAAAAGCACCTTAGTATACTCATGTGCACTAGCCTGATTTAAATCAGAAAAATTCAAGTCTATATCTGGAACTTTATCTGCATTAAACCCTAAGAATGTTGCAAAAGGCATATCTTGTCCATCTTTATACATTACTTCTCCACATTTAGGACATTTTTTATCTGGTAAATCAAAACCACTGGAATATTCAGCTCCTAAAGGATTACCATTATCATCATTAAATATACTATTTCTACATTTCTTACATCTATAATGAGCTGGAAGAGGATTAACTTCAGTAATTCCCATCATAGTAGCAACAAAACTTGATCCGACTGAACCTCTAGATCCAACTAAGTAGCCATCATCGTTTGAATGCTTAACAAGTCTTTGAGCTATCAAGTAAATTGGATCGAATCCACCACCTATTACTCCTCCAAGTTCTTTTTTTATTTTATCATTAAGTACTTCTTCAGTTAATTCTCCATCTTCAACATTCCAGTTTTCACAAACATATCTACCTACTAGTTTTTTTACTTCATCAAAACCACTTATTATCGTATCATGAATATTTGAAAATAATTTATTATTAAATTCATCTTCTGTTAAATTAGGGTTATCTTTTTTTAAATAATAACTTACACATTTATATACAATATCACCATATAATTCCTTAGCAATTCTTTCCTCAATATTATATGGAAGTGGACTACCATACCAAGATGTTGCTTTATCGTATACTAAATCCGCAACTACTCTAGGACAATCCAAGTAACTTTTCCCATCATCGCTTTTTACTCTAGGTGAAAAAGGAATTCCTTTTGTATCTATGATAACTTCAATCTCATCTGCCATATCTAATATTTTATTAGTATTAGTTACAACAATTTCATATGCTAAATCTTTATCAAGAAAAGAAAAATCATTAAGCATTTCATTAGTAGTTCTATAATGCTGTGATGGTATTTCAGTAATATCTTTTTTTGCTAGAGGATGAAGTCCACCACCAGGAACTTTTTGATTTACAATTATTTCTCTAAATATTTTATCATCTTTATAAAAATGATGAACATCTCCAGTTGCTACAATTATTTTTCCTGCCTGCTTAGTTGCAGTAATAATCTTCTTTATATGAGCTTTTATTTCTTCTTCATTTTTAAAATCACTTGTTTGAATTAAATGATTATAAACATCAACAGGTTGAACTTCTACATAATCATAAAAGTTAATTATATTTATTAATTCTTGACCTTCTTTACTTCTAGCTTGAATAAATACTTCAGATTCATAACATCCACTACCTATAATTATTCCTTCTCTTAATTTGTCAAGTTCACTTCTTAGAATCCTAGGAGATTTGTACAAATAAACTGTATTTGCAAGAGATATTATTTTAAATAAATTTTTTAATCCTTTTTTATTAAGTGCAATTGCGTTAAAGTGATATGTTCTGCCAAATTTATGTATTTCATCTTTTGATATTAATTTATCCAAGTCACTTATTTTTTCATAATTCTGAGCAATCAATTTCTGCATCATTTTGTGAAATACCAATGCAGTTCCTTCTGCATCATAATCAGCTCTATGATGTGCGTCTTCATTCCAAGGTACGTTATATCGTTTTACTAATGCTGATAAACCATGTCTTGAGTATGCCTGGTCTATTACGTGAGATAATTCAAGCGTATCTATTACAGTATTAGTAAACTCTCCTAAATTATATTTCTTCATAGCCATAGAAATAAACGATATATCAAATTTTGCATTATGTGCAACCATAGGAAGACTTCCTGTCCACTCTAAGAATCTTTTGGTAACATTTTCTTCATTATCACAATCCTTAACCATATCATCAGTAATATACGTTAATTCTTGAATATGTTTTGGTATTGACCTACCTGGATTAATTAATTCATCAAATCTATCTATTATTTCCCCTTTACATATTTTAACCGCACCAATTTCTATCATCGAATCCCCACCAGCTGCATTAAATCCGGTTGTTTCAGTATCAAATACAACATATGTAGAAGATTCTATATCAATATCGCTTGGTCTTACAACAATATTAACAGTATCATCAACAAGTGTTAACTCAGTTCCATAAAGACCTTTAAAGTGTTTATCTTTGTCTTCTATTTTTTTATTGTGTCCTTTAATTAATTGATAGCATATTGGAAATGCTTGACATCCTGAATGATCTGTAATTGCAACTCCTCTATATCCCATGTCAATTGTATTACTAATAAGCTCACATGTATGTTTCCCCAAATCTAATCTTGTTAATCCATCCATTTGACTCATCATGGTATGTGCATGTAATTCGACTCTTTTAACAGGTGCATCGTCTACTATTTTTTTTATTCTTTTAGGCGCTATCTTATTTATATCATAAATAGTAACCACTGCTTCATTATTGGAATATTTATCAATTTTAACAGGACCTCTTATTTTAAGCCAAGCTCCAACTTTTGAATTACTTTTTATATGATTGAAATCTTCATCATTTCTAGTAAAAACTTTACAATAAATACTATCAGTATAGTCTGTTATCTTAAGTGTCAAAATTTTAAATTCTTTACTAGCTGGCACAAACTCCTCTACTCCAAATACTTCTCCTTCTATAACAATAGATGGGTATTCTCCAACAATGCTTTCTATCGGAACAGATTCTTCTTTTATAATACTTCCTTTAATAGTATTTTCATCCATCTCGATTTTTGTTTTTCTTCTTGAATACTGAAATTTATTTGTTGTTTCAATACTATCTTGTTTTTCTTTTTCTGATGATTCAAATGTGATACTTTCCTTAAGAGATTTTAATTCTTCGTTAATTTGATTTGAAATATCACTGCCTTGTTCTGAATAAATAACTATTCTTAACTCTTTATCTAATCCTCTATTAATTAAATAACTATTAATGCTATTCAAATAATCATTTAAAATTTCTTGTTCATGTTCATTAGAAACCTTTATACAATATTCATCTAAATCCAATTTATCCTTAAATAACATCAACAAAGGCTTTTGCTTAGACTGTTTCTCTATTATATTAGAATATTCATCAAAGATTATTTTTCTATTAATAGAATCTACTTCTATAACTATAATTACATCTTTTATATGAAAAAAATCCATAAATGATTTTTCAAGTTCATTATATGCATTTTTAGTCAAATTTGTTTTATTATGGATAATTACTTTTAATGTTGTTTTATTACTATTAACTATTGCTTTAACCAAATATGCATCATTAAATTCGACGTAATAGTTTTTATTATAACTTATTTTTTCTAATATGTCTGTTAACTTTTTGTCCATAACTACCTCTATTTATTTAATTCATCTAGTTTAATAATATATTTCTGATTTTTAGAACAAAAATCAATAAAATTACATAAATCAATATTTTTAAGAGCCTTTTCAATTAAATACTTATCTATATCAAATGCAATACCATCTCTCATCATATATGAAACCATCTCTTCTTTATCGCAACCTAAATACATAAGAAAATATGGATATAATTGCTTTCTAAGTAGCTTCAGCCTTTTGCTACCTTCTCCATATTTAGTTGAGTTACTTAATCTTGTATACAATTCATTATTAATAGCTAATTCTAATATTGAAGATGTTATTTCGGCACTACTGTTTATATCTCCAATTTCATATTTTAGTAATACATAAATTATAAGTATAAGTGTTTTTAATAAATCATCACTATATTTGCCCCATGCAATATTTTTTTTGGGATTAGACTTTATAACCTCTATTATATCTAATTTAGGACTAACAAGTAAAACTGTATAATTTTTTTCTTCTTTAAAGCGTACTATATCTTTATATTCTTTATTTATTTTTTTCTTATTTTTATCCCAAGTCTCTAATAGTTCTTGTTTAAACTTTTCTGTTTCTCTTTTAGCTTCTTTAAATGTATTAGTTTCAAATACTAAATTATAAAGTGTATCATCATCAGGAATAAAATCATTAGTATACTTTAATATTTCTATATTTTCTTTCTGCATTCTTTTATAAATAACTTGATGATTAGTCCATAATTTTTCTTTTACTTTTTGTACTTCTTCATTATAAGAGGGTTTAAACAACATATACCAAGCAATTAAATAGTCATTAATAACAAAATCTATATTCATATACACCACTCTTTTCAATAATTAATATACCATATATATATTTTTTTTAAAAGAAAAAGCATTTATTTTTTATAACTATCTAAAAATTTATACACCACCTAATCCATATTTCCTTCTATATATTATTTTTCTTATCCAATCTACAGGTACAACAGTTAATGCAATTAAAAGCATAATTAAAAATTCGCTAAAAGTTAGACCAGCTGTTCTAAACATGCTCCCACCAAAATATATTAATAATATTTGAACTATAGTAATAAAAAGCATAATTAAAATAAAAACTTTATTAGATGTTATATTAGAAAATATATCTAGCCTAGTTGTTCTTGCATTAAAACTATTAAATATATCTATAAATATAAATAATCCAAAGAACGCTGTCATCAAATAAACTTTGTCTACACTATTTCTAAAATAATTACTTATAATAGGAAGTTTTAAAAATGCTAAACAAAGCAAAGCAGAGTAAATACCAGTAAATACTATTTCACTAATCATATATCTATTAATAATAGATTCATCTCTTTTTTTAGGCAATTCATTCATATATTCTATAAGTGGTGGCTCATAAGCAAATGCAAGACCCGCTAAAGTATCCATTACCATATTTACCCACAACATTTGAATTACTGTTACTGGTGTATCTACTCCAATAAAAGGACATATAATAGACAAACTTATCGCACAAAAATTAATAGTTAATTGAACAATAATAAACTTTCTTATACTTTTAAAAATAGTTCTTCCAAATAAAATAGCTTTTGAAATAGATATAAAGTTATCATCAAGTATAACAATATCGCTTGCTTCTTTAGATACTTCTGTACCACTTCCCATTGCAAAACCAACATCAGCTTTCTTCAAAGCAGGAGCATCATTAACGCCATCTCCTGTCATGCCAACCACCAAATTTAACTCTTGAGATATTCTAACCAATCTACTTTTATCTTGCGGAAGACTTCTTGCAACCACTTTCAATCTAGGCAACAATTTTTTTAATTCCTCGTCACTTTTGGAATTTAATTCATCACTTGTTAGCGCAATATCATTATCATTTTCTATTATTCCTACTTCTTTTGCTATAGAAATCGCAGTATCTATATTATCACCTGTAATCATAACAGTTTGAATATGAGCATTTTTAACTAATTTAACACCTTCTATAGCTTCGCTTCTAACTTCGTCTTTAATGAGTATTACACCAACAAGTGTTAAATCTCTAATCATTATACTTTTTGATAAGGATGTTGCAAGGGCAATAAGTCTTATTCCTTTTTTAGAATATGAGTTAATTTTACTAATATATTGTTCTTTATCTATAAATGTCCTTGCAAAGCCAAATTCATCATAAAATTTATTACAATTTTTAAGTATTAAATCAGGAGAACCTTTTATTAAATTAATTTTATTTTTATCATCAAGTGTTATTGCTGAATACTTAGTCTTACTACTAAATGGAATTAAATTATATGTTTTTAACGTTTTGCTAGTATCACTAATAATAAATCTTAACAAGGCTTTATCAGTAATATTTCCACCTATAATCTTAGACTTATCATTACTATAACTACTAGCATTATTATATATAATAGACTTTTTTACAATATCATGATATTTTTTATACTTTTCAAGTTCTAATTCATTTGAATACTCTTTATAATTTCCATTTATTAATCCAATAACTTCCAAACTACCTTTAGTAAGAGTACCAGTTTTATCAGTAAATAGAATATTTAAACTACCTGCAGTTTCTATACCAGTTAGTTTTCTTACTAAAACATTGTTTTTTAGCATCCTTTTCATATTTGATGATAATACTAAAGTAATCATCATAGGAAGACCTTCTGGTACTGCGACTACTATAATTGTCACTGACAAAGTAAGAGCATATAAAATATATGAAGTTATAACTGGAAAATTAGTAATAGTTTTCATTATTAATTCAATATCAAAATTATTTGAAATTACTATTTTAGAAAACAAATAAGAAAAAGATACCAAAAAAGAAGCAATATATCCAATTTTACTAATTATTTTTGCCAAATTTGTAAGTCTTATTTTAAGAGGGCTTTCCCTTTGAGTTTCTTTTAATTCACTAGCTATTTTACCATACATAGTATTATCCCCTACACTAGTTACTTTCATTAATGCTGAATTAGAATAAACTACAGTTCCTCTATAAACTTTATTAATATCACTAATAGAGTTTCTCCAATTAGAAATTGATTCTTTATATATTTCTTTTGTTTCTCCATTTAAACTGGACTCATCAACTGTTATATCTCCACTTATTAAATATCCATCAGCTGGTATTTTATCTCCTGTTTCAAGTCTTATTATATCACCGACTACTACTTCATCTATATTTATTTCTTTATTTGAACTATCCCTTACAACTTTACAATTAATTTTACTAGCTTCCTGCTGAAGCCTTTCAAAAGCTTTACCACTTCCATATTCTGACATAGAAGATATAAAAGACGCGACAAATATTGCAATTACTATGCCTAGAGTTTCAAAAAAATCAAAATCTTTGAATAAAAAAACAATCTTAATTGCTAATGCAATGAGTAATATTTTAATAATAGGATCAGATAATGACGATAATAATATGTTTATAAATTTATTATTATTAGATATAGATATATTATTTGAACCGTATTTTTTTCTAGATTCTTCTACTTCTTTGCTAGTTAATCCTTTTTCCATAACAATCCTCCTATAAAAATATATGAGAAATTATTTTCATTATAAAAAAGACAATACAACACAAAATGACAATTGTTAAACAATTGTCAACCATTTAGCTAAATATTTTTTTTAAGAATATATATATTCGCTTCCATATGCTTATATTAGCTATTTCTTTTTTATTTTTTTCTGTTTCAATTTCTAATTCAATACTTGGACTATTATTTTTCTCTTCATTAATGATTTGTTTTTCTATAGCGCTTTCTTTTTTTGGAAGGATAACAGACCATTTTTTATCATATGCAACCCATCCATAATTAGTTTTATACCAAGTATAATTAGAACTTACTTGTGTATCAATAATATCATATATGCCATTCTTAATATAACCTAAGATATTTCCATTTGGATTTTTCCTTATTCTCAAATTATCTACATTTACTTTAATCTGCATCTTACTTTCATCTCTTGAAGTAGGAATTCCAATTACTATAGGTTTCTTCTGCCAAGATATTCCTCCATTTTTAATCACTTTAGTAAAACTAGTATCTAAGTAACAAACTTGTTCTGGTTTTAATGTATTTCCTTTCATTACTGTTTTACCATTAGAATTAGTTACCCAAGT
>JAQXRJ010000006.1 GCA_029218465.1 bacterium
CAGATGTCTTCAATCTCTTTCAAGTTATGGGATGCGAATATAACGGTCAGTCCGCGTTCGGCAACCTCTGTTGCGACTATTTTGCGGACGGTGTGGCGCATGACCGGATCAAGACCGTCGAATGTTTCGTCGCAGAACAGATATTTAGTATTGCAAGAGATACCGATAAGAAACTGCACCTGCTTTTGCATACCTTTCGAAAAGGTTGATATTCTGCGTCTTTCATTCAAACCGAAAAGAGCGAGATAATTATTGTACTTTTCCATTGAAAAGGAATGATAAACGCTTTTATAGAAAGTCATCATATCACGAATCGTCGCATGTGAAAGGAAAAACTGTTCGTCGGACAGGTAAACTATTTCCTCTTTTACCTCCGGGTTTTCCCACACGGGAGCACCGTCGTAAAGGATATCGCCGCAGTCCGGCTGATATACACCGGACAGGATCCGAAGCAACGTCGATTTTCCGGAGCCGGTAGAGCCTATAAGCCCGAAAATCGACCCGGTTCCAATGTTAAGCGTAACATCGTGAAGGCTCACTACGTCGTCAAATGTTTTGTTTACCGAGCTGATATTAATCATTTTTTTGCCCCCTCCGTTCTCGCCGCTCTTTTCCATCCGTTCAGAGCAGCTTCAGTAAATTCTTTCTCTTCAATGCCCGAAAGCTTCATTTCTGACGCAAGAGCTTCCATTTTTTCGATCAGCTTTTCTCTGCTCTCGTCGCGCAGCTCGCTCGGGTCTGCGAGAATTATGCTTCCTCTTCCCTGCATGGTTACGATAATTCCGCTTCGTTCAAGCTCTGTATACGCTTTCTGAATAGTATTGGGGTTAAGCGCAAGCTCCTTTGCGAGACTCCGGACAGACGGCAGTTTGTCGTCTTTCTTCATTTCCCCGGACAGTATCAGTTTTTTCACGCTGTCGATTATTTGCTCGTAAAGCTGCTTTCTGTCCTTGAAATCCACCGATATCAAGCTCAATATTCTCTCTCCTTTCCGAACTGTATTATTTGTAATAGTACAGATATATATTACAGTACATTTTAATTGATGTCAATACTTTTTATTCAAAAATAAAGATTTTTTTAATTAACCGAAAAAGCATTGCATATTTTTGGGTTTTGGTATATAATCTTTGTGAAAATCTATTCTAAGGAGCAAATCTATGCACGCATTACTTACAGCAGCTACCGAAACAGCTGAGCAGGGCGGAATCATGTCGATGATCACGCCTATCATCATGATCGTAGTCCTCATCGCGGTATTCTACTTCTTTATGTACCGTCCGCAGAAAAAGCAGGATAAGGAACAGAAGAACATGAGAGACAATCTCACCGTAGGCGACGAGATCACAACTATCGGCGGGATAATCGGAAAGATCGTTTCAATCAAGGACGAAACTGTTCTTATCGAGACAAGCAACGAACGCAATAAGATCAGAATCCTTAAAACTGCTGTCCGCAGTGTAGACGTTCACGCAGAGGACGCCGACTGACATGCGGCATTTTCCTTTCCCGAATCTTTCAGATTCTGGAAAGGAATTTTTATTTAACGGCGGCATGATATTGTCAAAAACCGTTTTATATGATATAATAAGAATCAGAGAAGACCTGTCCTTTCATGACTGAGCATAAACCATTTTTCGGGAGAAGAAAATGAAAAAAATCCTGCTGTTTTTTATATCAGCCGCACTTGCCGCGTCATTGGTCGCCTGTGTAAGAGAGGTGAATCCGACGGACGATGGTAGCAAAACAAACGAAAAAGTTACCGAGGGAGACGTCGACATTGACGAAACGTCAAATCCGGTCCCGTCAAATGACCCCGACGATATCCCGGCCGAGGATAACAAGGACGACAATAATGATGCCAACACGGATGACAAGACTGACGAGGAGACACTACCCGATATTTCGGGCCTCCCCGATGAGAACGGGTTTGTCGCGGTGTCCGCGATAATGCTTGATAGATACGAATCAACTCTTCACGTCGGACAGATAGATATGCCGTGGGAAACGATTTATCCGCAGAACGCGACGAACGCAAGCACATACTGGGAGTCGAGCGATCCGTCGGTCGCATCGGTAGACACATACGGCAGAATTACGGCGAATAAAGAAGGAACGTGCACTGTTACTGTTACGTCTTATTCAAACCCGGAAATATCTTCTGTCGTAAACGTGACGGTAACTCCTTCTCCGCTACCGTCCGAGCCGACCTACATCGACGGCATCATAATCGCGAATAAATCATATCCGCTTCCGTCGGACTACAACCCCGGCGTTGACCCCGAGGCTCAGTCCGCTCTTGATTCAATGATCGCGGCTGCATCAAAGGACGGCATCTCTCTGTTCACCGTCTCGGCATTCAGATCATATGAGCGTCAGCAGACGCTCTACTCAAATTACCTGTTGCGAGAAGGACGCGACGCCGCTGACAGATACTCTGCCCGTCCCGGCTACTC
>JAQXRJ010000007.1 GCA_029218465.1 bacterium
AAACTGGGACTTTTCCGTAGGCTCGGTCGTATTGCTCAGCGCGATTGTAGGCGGTAACCTTTCCGTTATGCTCGGATGGGGAATTCCCGGTGTGATCGTTCTCTGCCTGGCGGTTGCCGTAATCGCCGGTACCGTTGTCGGACTGGTGTACTACCTTTTGAAGATTCCGACGATTATCACGTCGATCGGCATGCTCCTCATTTACGAAAGCATAAGCAGCTACGTCTTCAGCGGAAAAGGCGTATACCTCCCGCAGAACTGGGGGCTTCTCGGCTCCACTGAGACTATTATCATTGCGGTTGTCAGCGCGGTGCTGGCATATATCCTGTACTACCGCTCAAAGATCGGCTATAACGTAAGATCTGTCGGAAACAACATGAATATCGCCGCCACAAACGGTCTGAACGTTTACAAGGTGAAGGTTTGGGCAATCGTGATGGCAGGCATTTTCGCAGGGCTTTATGCGGCGGTAAGCCTCGGCACGTCGGGCGTACAGAAGATAGTCAGCTCGATGGGGACGATGGGCACATGCTTTGACGCGATGATGTGCGTGTTTGTCGGTATGTCGATCTCCCGGAGGGGGAACCTGATTCTCGGCATATACTGCGGCAGCCTCGTCATGCAGCTCGTCAAGATCGCGCTTATGGCAATCGGAATTCCGAGCGAATACAACTCAATTTTCATTGCGATCTTCGTTCTGTTCTTTATGTCCTTGGACGCATACACAAACAACCGTCTGCCGTTAAGAAAAAAAACAACGGCGAAATCAGCTTAAAATCAAACCGTGCCGGCTGGGTATTCGGCTCAGCCGGCACAGGAAGTATATTTGGAGAATGGTATGATTTCTGAAGGAATGGTTGCGGTAGTGACCGGCGGCGCGCAGGGAATCGGCAGAAGCATATGCGTCTCTCTCGCGTCCCGCGGAGTAAAGGTGATCAGTCTCGACGTAAAGGATGAGTCAAACAGGATTACGGAGAAGCTGATGAGAGAATTTCAGCCGCAGTCGAAGGCTATGCACTGCGACGTATCGGATCCGCGACAGATCGACTCGGTTTTCAGCGAGATCATCGAAAACGAGGGCGGCATCGATATTCTTGTTAACAATGCCGCTGTGTTCTCTACGACGTCGTTCGCGGAAACATCGTATGAAGACGCGCTTAAGGATTGGTCGTACAATATTGACACAAACGCAAGGAGCACGTTCCTTTGCTCCAAAAAAGCGGCTCCGTCAATGATAAAAAAAGGGCACGGCGAGATCGTAAATATTATAACAAATCACGTTAAACGGTGTTTGTTCCCGCCGAGCGACAGCGAACACAGCTATGATGCGTCCAAATATGCACAGCTTTCTCTCAATGAGTCCATGGCGCGCGAGCTGTCCGGGTACGGGATAAGGGTAAACGCGGTTTGTCCTGCGGCAACCCGTTCCCCGATGCTCACGGAATTTTTCGACAGCATCGGAATGGAGCTGAACAGGGAAACGATAGGACACGTTTCGGGATTTGCTTCGCTCCTCGAATGCGAAGAGGTGGCTGAGGCTGTCTGCGCCATAATGAACTGGAACGAGTCCGAGCCCACGGGGCAGGCGTATCTCTTAATGTACAGCGAGGACTGTGCGGAACTTGAAAACGGTCACAGCGAAAGACTGTCAAAACAGGTGATGTAATGATAGACAAATATTTGAAGATCGGCGATTTTGCGGAAGCGTGCGGCGTGAAGAAAGCTACGCTTATCCATTACGCAAAGATCGGCCTTTTGAAACCGGCGCTCATAGGCGAAAACGGATATTCGTATTATGCTCCGGAGCAGATCTACGACTTTGAGCTTATCAATGTCTTGAAGTGTATGAACGTTCCGCTGAGCGAAATAAAGGATTATATTGAGACAAAGAACGGAGACCTTCCCGCCTGCAGGGAGATCCTTCAGAAAAAGCTCGAGGAGCTTCAGAAGTACAGGGAGTATCTCCATTCGGTCGAGGTTCTCGTCAGAAACACGCTCAGGGATATGGACAGCGTGAACGACGAAAAGCTCGATGTTATCGAAGAGGTTGTATTTGACAAGCCGGAGCTTTATTATGTGTATAAAATGCCACACAGAACAGCCGATTCGACCTACATGCTGCATAACTCAAGGGATATAATCAAACACATACAGGACAGCTTCTTAAACGAGAGCATTAACGTTGTCGAAGTTGTAATGCAGGATGATATACTGAACGAAACATACAGAAAGAGCCTCGGTGGATTTCTTGCAAAAACCGACGCGGTCATGGAAAAAAATAATCTTTTCATGAGACCTGCGGGAACTTATCTGACGATTGCAGACAGAAAAGGCGGGGATGAAATACCGAGTCTCTACCATAAATTGAAAAAATATGCGGAAGCGAACGGTTACACCGTATGCGGCAACGGCTACGGCAAGGATTTGCTCAGCCATATCGTTGAGAGGGACCGCTCCAAATATTTATTCCGCTGTTATATACAGGTAAAGAAACAGGAGAATTGACATGTTTAACGATCAAAACACTTCCTACCCGGGAAGAGAGCCGAAAAAATTCAGGGAGAAATCACTGCACGGGAGAGTCAGAAGCGGATACCTCCCTTATGACAACCTTGAGCGTGCACAGAAATTTTATGTAAACGTGTTCGACTGGGACATGTTTGCGCTTCCTCCTAATGTAATGGGAAGAGTGCCGGATAAAGAGACACCGGACGTTTGCTGTGCCTCCGGTCCCGCGCAGTTCGGCTGGGAGGGCGCCGTACCCGGATACATGCCCTTTATGCTTGTGAAGCGGACGGAAAAGGATCCCGTACCGTTTTTGATGATGGAGGTGAGCATGGATGTGCCCCTCAGCGAAACGGTCGAGAGAGTGGTAGCCGCCGGCGGTAAATTCATTTACGGTAACGACAACAAGAACGATTGGGCTGAGACAGCCATGGTTGAAGACCCGGCGGGAAACAGGATCATCCTCTGGAAATGCCCGGATTCACGCACATGGGAAGAGCCCGAGACCGGCTACGACAAGGACTGAGGAGGATAGAGATATGCTTAAGCTGTATACATGCTACACCTGCGGATTTCCGTTCAAATCGGATGACACGGAGCTGCCCACGGAGTGCCCCGCCTGCGGAGCCTCGCCCGATAACTTCCTTGCAGAACCGTACAATGAGCAGGAGATCAGAAGAATCCATGTCGATCCGCCTCTGCCGGACCCCAACAGAGACCCGTACAATCTTGAGTGGCACATGCCGAAGGAATTTCCGCCGCTCACGCGCAACGGGCGTGTCCGCCGCTTTGTATTGAACTATAATGAACCCGAGGAGCTGCGTAGCTTTTACACCGATGTGTTTGGGTGGGATATCATCAACACGGAACATTCCGATCCGTCCCGTCCGCTTATGTACTGCGCAACCGGTCCCGGAAGTCCGAACTGGGAGCCGAGCGTAGTGTCTTTTACATACGGATTCCTTCGTGACGCAAGAACGGAAGAGACCGGTAAAAAACCGATGTATGTCATCGAGGTGACAAGCATCGATGAGACTGTTGCCAAGGTTCTGGAGAACGGCGGCAAGGTCCTGAAGGGCGCGTACGAGCTCGAGGGTATGACTTACGCCGTGATCGAAGACAGCGAGGGGAATGCGCTTTATTTATGGCAGACGCCCGATAC
>JAQXRJ010000008.1 GCA_029218465.1 bacterium
TGAGATATCTTCAACATCTAGAGTTAAGATGATACTCGATGATATAAATAAAGATATAGAAGTAATGAAACTTGAAAAGCAATTAGAATTAGAAGTCAATAAAAGTTTAGAAGATTCACAAAAGGAATTTGTATTAAGGGAAAAAATAAAAGCTATTAAGAAAGAGCTTGGAGAGTCATATGATAAGGATGCTGAAGTAAATGAATTAAGAAGTAAAATAGATGCTTTAAATTGCCCTGAAAAGGTAAAAAATAAGCTTTATCATGAACTTAATAGATATGAAACAAGCAATATTAATTCTCCTGATGTCGGAATGATTAAAAATTATATTGAATGGTTGCTTAATCTTCCTTGGAATAATTTTACAAAGGATATTAAGGATTTATCTAAGGTAAGAAAGTCGCTAGATGAAACACATTATGGCTTAGATAAAGTTAAAGACAGGATAATTGAGTATCTTGCTGTTAAGCAAAAAAGTAAATCTTTGAAAAGTCCTATAATATGTTTAGTTGGGCCTCCTGGTGTAGGTAAAACAACGCTTGCAAAAAGCATTGCAAAAAGTATGAATAGAAAATATGCTAAAATATCAGTTGGTGGTGTAAATGATGAAGCAGAAATAGTTGGGCATAGAAGAACTTATATTGCCTCAGCACCTGGTCTTGTTATTCAAGGCATGAAAAAAGCTGGTACCAGTAATCCTGTATTTATAATAGATGAAATTGATAAGATGACTAAGGATATTAAAGGAGATCCTGCATCTAGTTTATTAGAAGTATTAGACCATGAACAAAATAAAAGTTTTTGTGATCATTTCATTGAGGAAGAATTTGATCTTAGTAATGTAATGTTTATAACAACAGCTAATTATGTTGAACAAATTCCAACAGAGTTAAGAGATAGACTTGAAATAATAAACTTGTATTCTTATACTGAATATGAAAAACTAGATATAGCAAAAAATTATATAATACCAAAAGAATTATTTGAACATGGAATAAATGGTGATATAATTAAATTTAGTGATGAGGCTATATTAAAAATAATTAGATCATACACAAAAGAAGCTGGAGTAAGAGAACTAGATAGATTGATATCCACTATTATAAGAAAAATAGTCAAAGAAATTGTAGTCGATAAGAAAAAAGAAAAATATACTATTAAAGATAATTTAGAAAAATATTTGGAAATGGAAAAATATAGTAATAATAGTTTGATAGAGAGTCAAGTTGGGGTTGTAAATGGTTTAGCTTATACAGAATTTGGTGGAGACATATTACCTATTGAAGTAACATATTATAAAGGTAAAGGGAATATTATTTTAACTGGTTCTTTAGGAGAAGTTATGAAGGAATCAGCTACTATTGCACTTAGCTATATCAAAAGCAATTGCAGTATATTTAAAATAGATGAGAAGATATTCGAAGAAAATGATTTTCATATTCACGTACCAGAGGGAGCAATACCAAAAGAAGGACCTTCAGCAGGTATTACTTTAACAACTGCACTTTTAAGTTCTATTCTAAATAAAAAAGTTAAGAATAATATTGCGATGACAGGAGAAATAACACTTACAGGTAAAGTATTAGCTATAGGTGGTTTAAGGGAAAAACTAATAGCTGCGAAAAGAGAAAATATAAAGGAAGTTTTTTTACCAATAGAAAATAAAAAAGATTTAGATATTATTCCTGATAATATAAAAGAGAAAATTAAATTTAATTTTATAAAAGATTATAATGAAATATTTAATAAGGTTTGGTGATATAATGAAAAAAGAAATAAAAGATATTTATACAACAAAGTATTTATATGTTTGCTTAAATGAAAAGGATTTTACGAATCGATTGCAGGAATTAGAATATGAAGAATATAAGATTTTTATTGAATCTTCTTTAGGAATACTTTATAGAGAATTAGGATTTATATATGAGATGTATTATAAGGCTTGTGAGGTCATCGAAGAAATAAATAGAAGAAATTTTAATTCAAAAAAAGAAATGACAAATGAAGAAAAAACACTAAAAGAAATATTAAAAAATGTTTTAAGAAATAAAGAAAGTATTGTTGCGGATTATAAAGCTCAATATGAAAGTGTTGCTAAGAAAAACCAATATCCAATAATTGCGCCTAAAGAATATAATTATGTTGAATCAGTTAGAAATAATTATGCAAATGTATGGACTATATATTATGGTTATGGAGTCGATTTTGGTAGTTCAATCATTGGAACAATAAATGAATTAATGAGCTTATACGGAAATCGCTTAAAAGATATAAATATAAATAATTTAGGTTATATAATAGGAAAACAGGAATACAAAGGTAACAGTATATATAATAAAATAGTATTTGAGTTGAATAAAAGAAAAGTTTCAAAAGAAATATTTAATATTATAGATGAAGAAGAAAAAAAGATTTTAAAAAAGAAATAAATATGATATTCTTATAAAAGAATAAGGAGGATTTATGTTTGGAATAATTATTTTAGGTATCATTCAAGGAATAGCTGAATTTTTACCTATATCATCAAGTGCGCATTTAATTATTTTTAGAAATTTATTTGGAATAGGAAAAATGGTAAGCGGTAGTTTAGAATTACCATTTGATATAGCGCTTCATTTTGGAACGTTACTAGCAATAGGAATATATTTCTTTTGGGATTTTATAAATATGATAAAATCAGGATTTACTAAGGGATTAAAAGACAACGAAGGAAAAATACTTTGGTATATTATTGCGGCAACTATACCTGCGGCAATTGCTGGGGTTTTATTTGAAGATACAATAGAGAATATAATTCGAACTACTTGCTTAGTTATCGCTATTGCATTAATTGTTATGGGAATAATTATATATGTAATAGATAAAAAAATGCCTCAAAAGAAAAAAATTTCAGATATGACTTTTAAAGATGCAATAATAGTTGGTTGTTCTCAGATTTTTGCATTAATTCCAGGATTTTCAAGAAGTGGTACAACAATTGCTGCATCACGAGCATTAAAACTTGATAGAGAGGAAAGTGCTAAATTTTCATTTTATTTATCTGCGCCTGTTGTTTGTGGTGCAGTATTGTTAAGTTTATTAAAAGAAAATACTATAAGCTTAATTTTATCTAATTTAGGAGTGTTTATAATTGGAGTAATATCTTCATTTATAATAGGTTTAATTTGTATTAAGTTTTTACTTAAGTATTTAAAAAAGAATGATTTTAAAGTTTTCATGTGGTATAGAATCATTCTAGGAATAATAGTTATGATGTGTTTATTGTTAAAATAGAGTTAATTATAAAAACTCTTTTTTTAGTTCACTTAAAATATGGAGAGAAAGTATTAAGAACTTTTAGAACAAATGATAGGCCAGTAATACAACAAATTTCAAATCCGTTAAGTATTATTTTTAATGCTAGTATTATTGAAACCGGTGAAAATATATCTTCTGCTGTAAATAATGTATGTCCACCTGGATATGAAGATAGCAAATTATGTTATAAAATTACTCAACAAGATGGAACAAATTATGGACTAGGAAAATTAGAATATAATATTAATTTAAGTAATAATGAGATTGGAAAATTTAGATATTGGGTAAAAACTCTTAATGAAAGAAAATTATTATTTTTCAAGCAGTCATATGAGTATTGGGAATTAAATTATAAAGGTCAACAATATTTATGTTATTTTATAAAGTCAAAAAAAGTTGGAATTGTTTGTACTGTTTATCAAAATAATAAACAAGTTGCTTTGATAAAAAGATCTTTAAAAGTAATAAATTATTTAGATAATTATAGTATTTATATGGAAAATGGATTCGATATTGATGCAATATTTTTAATTGCTTGTCATTTCGATTATACGGATGTTGATGAGCCTTTTATGCCACAGGGAATACCAGATAAAAGCTATCATGTTGAAAAAAATGGTAATTCTTTTGTAGAATGTAGGAAAGAGCTATTAAGCAAATTTGATCCTAATTTTGAAAAACGTATTATTGAACAATTTGTATTAGATGAAGAAAAAGCAAGTATTGCAGATAATAAGTGAAGTTAATTAATTACAAAAGATGGTGAAAACCATCTCTTTTTAATTTTTATTAATAATATTTATTTTTTTTATATTTTTTTTAATTGTATTTTTTGGTAACTCATAAGTATAATAAACCTTTTTTTTAGGAAATATTATTCTATTTTTACTTAAATCTTTATAAGTATAAAGTATATTATTATTTTTATCTGTTAAAATTACATCAATATTTTCTTTCATAAAAAATGTATGTATTCCATTACATCTAAATCTTAAACAGTAATTAATATTTTTTTTGAATGTAAGACCAATAAGTTTTTTTATGAAAGTATCTGCATAAAGTAATTTTATTTTTCTATTATCTATAACAATGTACATCTAATCACCAAAAATATGATAACATAAATTTATAACTTAAACAAATAACCAACATATGTTACAATATAAAAAGGGCGTGATGATATGGAATTTAATTTTGATTACCTAAGTGATATAGAAAATACTAAGCTTAACAAAATAAAAAACAATATTTACTTAAGCAATAATCAGATTGATATATTAAAAAGAAATAATATTAATTATTTAAAGTACAATAATTTGTCAGAACTTATTTTTGATATTGAAACAATGCTTAATGATGGATTAACTGATGAAGAGTTAGAATATTTATCTCAAACTTTACAAGAATTAAATTACTATAATTATACAAATAAGTAGGTGAATTATGGATTATATAAAAGGGAATTATAAAAAAAGTATTTTTAATGGAGAGAATGGTTATATTATTGGTCTTTTTAAAGTAAAAGAATCTAGTATAAAAGAATATAATAATAAAACTATTACTTTTACTGGATATTTCCATGAAATAAATGAAAGTGATACTTATTTATTTAACGGAGAATTTGTTAATCATTATAAATATGGAGAGCAATTTAATGTATTCAATTATGAGAGAATAAAACCAGAAGAAAAAGATTCGATTGTTGAATTTTTAACAAGTGGTTTATTTAAAGGAATAGGAAAGAAAAAGGCAGAAAAAATAGTAGGAGTTTTAGGAGAAAAAACTCTTGAAATAATTATAGAACAACCTGATAATCTTTTACTTATACCAACAATAACTCAAACAAATATTGATGTTCTTCATAACACTTTAATTGAATATGAATCAAGTTATACAACTATATTAAAATTAAATGATTTGGGATTCAATACAAAAGATAGTATGATTATATATAACAAATATAAACAGAAGACTTTAAATATAATAGATAATAATTTATATACAATTTATTTTGATATTAAAGATATAAGTTATAAAAATATAGATAGAATTGCACTTTCAAATAATTATGATAAATATGATTCAAGAAGGATAAGTGCATGTATTTATTATGTGTTTGAAGAATTAACAAATACTATTGGAAATAGTTATTATAATATAAATGATATATATACTTATGTAAATAAAGTTATTGGAGAAAAAATAGAAGATAATGTTTTTATTGATTCATTGAATACTTTAATATTAGATTTAAAGATATCAAAAAGCGATGATAAATATTATTTGACAAGTATAAAAAAAGCAGAAGACAATATTACTAAAAGATTAGCATACCTTACAAGATTAACTGATAATAAATATAAAAAGATTAATGATTATATTAATAGTATGGAAATAAAAAATAACATTACATATGATGAAGAACAGAAAATAGCTATAAAAAATTCAATGGAAAAGAATTTGTTTGTAATAACTGGAGGTCCCGGTAGTGGTAAAACAACTATTATAAAATCTATTGTAGATTTATATATGGAACTTGAAAAAATATCACGCAATAAAGCATTAGAAGAAATAGCCCTTCTAGCACCTACTGGGAGAGCTAGTAAAAGACTTAGTGAATCAACATTGTTTCCATCTACTACAATTCATAGATTTTTAAAATGGAATAAGGAAACAGATAAGTTTTCGGTAAATGAGTATAATAAAGCTGAATGTAAATTTGTAATAATAGATGAAGCAAGTATGGTTGATACATATTTAATGGATAGTCTGTTAAGGGGTTTAAAAATAGATACAAGAATAGTTATTGTTGGTGACTATAATCAACTTCCTTCGGTTGGGCCAGGACAGGTTTTAAAAGATATAATTGACTCTGATGTAATAGAAAAAGTTACATTAAATAAATTACATAGACAAAATGATGGATCTAATATAATAGATTTGGCATATGATATAAACAATGGTATCATTAATGAAGATATTTTTAATAAAAAAGATGATTTAGTATTTATTAAGTCAGATGATATACCAAATGAAATAAAAAAAATATCAAAAGAATTTGAAAATGCTGATTATAAGGATTTTCAAATACTTGTACCTATGTATAAAACTATAAATGGAATAGATAATTTAAATAAAATATTACAGGGAATATTTAATCCCAAGGAAAAAGGTAAAAATGAAATAAAGTTAGATGATGTAATTTATAGAGAAGGAGATAAGGTGTTGCAGCTTACTAATATGCCTGATGAAAATGTATTTAATGGTGATATTGGTATTATTTCATATATAGAAGAAAAGCAAATAACAATAGATTTTGATGGTAATTATGTTAAATATACGCCTTCAAATTATAAAAAATTTAAGCATGCATACGCAATAAGCATTCATAAATCTCAAGGTAGTGAATTTAGTAATGTAATAATACCTATTTCTAAAAGTTATTCTAAAATGTTATATAGAAAATTATATTATACTGCAGTAACAAGGAGTAAAAGAAAATTGATATTAATTGGAGATATTGATGCATTAAAATATGCATCAAGTAATAATTTGTCTGCAGATAGATCAACAACTTTAAAAGATAATTTAATAAAAAAATTAAAAATTGAAAATAAAGATGAATAATATTTATTTTTTTGATAATCATAATAATGGTGATAAAATGAAAAATACATTTAAATATTTAGTCGCAGGTATGGCAATGTATGGAGCATATTCTCTATATAATAAAATGAATCCAAAAATGATGAGAAGTATTAAAAATTCAGTTAATAAAATGACTAGAGAGGCATCAAAAAGTATAGAGAATATGATGTAGAAAAATTAGAAAGTTTTAAATTCTAATTTTTTTTTAATTTTTTAATATAAAAAAAATACTTATTTTACATATTGTTCAAGTATTGAAAGGATTTCTTCTTTTATATTATCATTACTATTTTGCCATATTATTTCTAAGAAAACTCCAAGGCCTGGTAATGTTACTTCATCTTTTTCATTGATTGAAGATTCTATTGCATTTTTGATAGATTCTTTATTGTCTCCTTTAAAATTATTTATAATGTGTTTTCTAATATCTATGTTCATAATATCACCATTATTATTATTTGCTTTTTTAGAATAATTATTCAAATATTTACTTAATTAATTTAAAATGCTATTCTATTTGTGGTGATTTTATGTTTTATAATGGACTGCCTAGTATTGATTTACATGGTGAAAATAGAGAAAGTGCTAGAGTATTATTAAATGAATTTATAAATGATAATTATAAACTTCATTATAAAAATTTAATTATTATTCATGGTAAGGGAAGTGGTATATTAAAGTCTACTGTACATGAAGAATTGAGAAGAAATAAATTGGTTAAAAGCTTTAAATTAGATTTTTTTAATGATGGTCAAACTTTAGTTGAAATTCTTGAGAAAAAGTAATATATGATGATAATACAGTAAATAATTTATTAAGTAAATATTAAATAATTTATTAAGTAAATATTAAAGTTATTTACTAAAAAAATAAAAAGTGCTAAAATATAAAACAAAACTTATTTTGAATGTAATTTTTTAGAATTTCTACAAATAAACACGTAATTTTATAAATACATCTAAGTAAATGATTTTAAGAAATAAAAGATGGTGGTAACAAATGGAATTAAATTTAAGCAAAATAAAACAATTAGATGAACAACAAATATTAGATATATTGTTGCCTACAATTAACAGTCTTTATAAAAAAGTTGATTATATAGGAATGACAAAAAATGATTTTTATAATTTGGCATTAGAAGAGATTTATAAGTCAAAAAAAAGTTATATCGGTGATATTGACTATATAAAATATATTAAAAACAAAATTAATATAGCTCTAGCTGATCAAGTTAAAAAAGATCTTATAGAACCAGAAACAGCAATAATTATTATAAATAATTATATAAATAAACATTTAAAAAAGAGTTTTTCATATGAAGACTCTATAGAGAATTTAAAAAAAATAAATACATTCTTTGAAACTTACAATTATATTCCTAATCCAGATGTGGTGATTCAAATAATTAAAGAAAATTCGATATTTTCTAAAATGATAGAGTCTATAATGAAAAAACATCAAACTCAAATTCTTTCGGGAAATTTGGAAAAAATATTTGATGATATCACATTTACATTAATAATTGAAACATATTGTATGTTGAATAATATTGAAATAGAAGAATCTGAGGAATTTGAAAAATATAGTATTGATTCAAAAAATTATGAACTAACAGATAGTGTAAAAGCATATTTAAAAGAAATAGACAGAAGACCATTATTGTCACCAGAAGAAGAACGAAAATTAGCTAAGAGAATATCACAAGGTGATAGTTATGCAAGAGAAATATTTATTGAAAGTAATTTAAAATTAGTTGTAAGTATAGCAAAGAGATATATAGATAGGGGATTATCATTTTTAGATTTAATTCAAGAAGGAAATCTTGGCTTAATGACTGCTGTTGATAAATTTGATGTGAGTAGAGATTATAAATTTTCCACTTATGCGACTTGGTGGATAAGGCAGGCAATTCTTCGTGCTATAGCAAACAAAGGAAGAAATGTGAGAATTTCTGTAAACATGTATGAAAAGATAACATCTTATAAAAAAGCAATTACTAATTTAGAGGTAAGATTAAATAGACAACCAACAATAAATGAAATAGCAAATGAAATGGGGTTATCAATTCCAGAGGTTACAAAATTACATAAACTTCAAAGTGATACAGTAAGTATGAATACATTGATTGGTGATAATGAAGACACCGAATTAGAAAGCTTTATTCCAGCATCGGAAGAAACACCAGAGGATTTGTTAATTGAAAATGATATGAAATTGCAAGTAAGGAAACTTTTAGAGAACTGTAATTTAAAACCAAGGGAAATAGAAATATTGATGTTGAGATTTGGCTTTGATGATGGAAAACCAATGACACTTGAAGAAGTTGGAAAAAAATTTAATATATCAAGAGAAAGAACAAGACAAATTGAGTCAAAAGCATTAATGAAAATTAGAAGATCTAGATATATAAAGGAATTTGCAGTATATATGCAGAATCCTACAAAATCCTTAGAAAATATAGAATTTTTTAGAGAAAAATATAGAGAAACAGGAAATTCAAATAAAACGTTTTTAAAAGAAAATCGATTAACTCAAAAAAAGGAGAAAAAAGAAATGGCAAAATTACAAACAATTTATGAATATTTTAGTTCATATACAAAAGAACAAGTAGATGCAATGTTAGAAAAGCTAACAGAAGAAGAAAGAATGTTAATTACCCTAAGATATGGAGAAGATTTAAATAATCCAACACCTATAAAATTAAGCAAGGAACAAACAAATAAGTTTTATGGAGTTTTAATACCTAAGATGAAA
>JAQXRJ010000009.1 GCA_029218465.1 bacterium
TGCCGATGACTTCGCCGTTGCCTGCCTGCAGGTCGAACTTGACTCCTGTTTTGGTCGTTTTAATAACGAATTTTCCCATGGTAATGCCTCCGTTTATTTAATAAAATTTATGTTTATGCTCCGCCTTTGATTTTAGCATATTTTTGTACATATTTCAATGTTTTTTTATCAAATATCACATTTTTCGACATACAATATCCTTATTGGGGCGAAAAAAGAGGGGATGGCTCGTTTTTCGTCTTTTTCTATTGAATTTTACCGTGCCCGATGGTATAATCATAAAATGAAGCAGTATTGATTATTATGAATTAAACGAGGTCGGAATGGTCTTCTCGTCCACTGTTTTCCTTTTCATTTTTCTCCCGGCGGTATGGATTATATATTCGTTGATCCCGAGCCGTTTTCTTAAAGCAAAGAATATAATTTTATCAGCGGCAAGCGTTGTTTTTTATGCGTACGGAGAGCCGGTGTACGTTTTTGTTATGCTCGGGTCCGTCACGCTCAACTTCTTTGCCGCCCTTTTGATAGAGAAGAAGAGCGGGACGGTACAGAAGGCGGTCTGCGGACTTACGGTCGCCGTGAACCTCTGTGTGCTCGGACTGTTCAAATATGTTCCGTGGCTTGTCACTACCGTAAACGGCGCTCTCGGGCTGTCGATTCCCGTTCCGGAGCTGACGATCCCCGTCGGGATATCGTTCTATACTTTCCAGATACTCTCATACATCATTGACGTAAAGCGCGGGAAAGTCCGGGCGCAGCGCAGCTATGCCGACCTGTTCCTCTACATCTCATTCTTCCCGCAGCTTATCGCCGGTCCCATCGTCAAGTACGGCGATATTGCAGATCAGATAGCATCGCGCACCGTAACGGTCGAAAAAACCGCTCGCGGAGTGAGAAGATTCATAATAGGTCTCTCAAAAAAGGTCCTTATCTCGAACACTGCGGCGATCATAGCGGATGCGGCGTTTTCCGCCGCGCTTCCTTCCTCGTGTCTCGCATGGGCGGGCGCCGTATCGTACTGTTTGCAGCTTTATTTCGACTTTTCCGGCTATTCCGACATGGCGATAGGGCTTGCGTCCATGTTCGGGTTCGAGCTTAACGAAAATTTCCGCTATCCGTACATTGCGGTGTCGGTGTGCGACTTCTGGAAAAGATGGCACATATCGCTTACATCGTGGTTCAGAGAGTACGTTTATTTTCCGCTCGGCGGGAGCAGGTGCGGCAAGGCGCGCGCCATGTTCAACCGATTTGTGGTCTTCTTCCTTTCGGGATTGTGGCACGGTGCGAACTTTACATATATCCTGTGGGGCATATGGCACGGTGTCCTGATGGTTCTCGAGCAGACCACGGGACTGAACAAAGCGGCAAAAAAGCGCGGCGTCGCGATCTTCTCAAGGTTCTACGCCCTGCTTGCCGTGATTTTGGGGTTTGTCATGTTCCGCGCGGACAGCGTTTCCGCCGCATTTGCGTATATCGGCAGAATGTTCTCGTTCTCGGGCGGAGTAACCGATGCGGTTCTGTTCTTCTCACCGTGGACGATAGTCGTTCTTGCGTGCGGCATTATTTTCTCGGCTCCGATCGTTCCGTTCATCCGTGAAAAAATGAGCGGTACCGAGGCGGGCGCGAAAGCCGCATCCGCGCTCGGGTACGTAGGCGCCGTTCTGCTGTTTGCTCTGTCGGTCGGAATGCTCGTGTCATCCTCGTTCAACCCATTCATCTACTACATTTTCTGAGGGGCGCCATGGATAAGATTAAAAGAATTCTTCTAATTGTGTTCATTGCGCTGTTCTTCGCGGCGTGTGCGTTTTTCGCGGTCGGAATAGTAATTCCCGGCGCGTCGGTGGCGGCTGAGGGGGCCGGAAAAGCTCCCGCGCTCTTCTCGGACGGGAAGATAAACAGCGATTTCGGGGACGAGTTCGAGGGGTGGTTCTCGAAATCCTTCGCCTTCCGCGGAAAGGTTGTCGACCTCTTCACCTCGTTCCGCGCAAAGGTTTTCAAAACAGGGAACGATCAGGTAATAATAGGCGAGGACGATTTTCTTTTCTTTGCGGACACGGTGGACTCCTATACCGGACAGAATACGATGACTGACGATGAGATATCGGCGGCGGCAGAGTCGCTTTGTGAACTGCAGAAATACGCCGAGGCGCACGGGTGTGGTTTTCTGTTCGTATGTGCGCCGAACAAGGCGACTGTTTATCCCGACATGATGCCCGACAGGTATATAAAGTGTGCCGGCGACACGGACCTTGACAGACTGTACTGCTCGCTTGAAGAAAAAGGGGTGAACTTCGCCGACCTGCGCGGCGTCCTTGCGGAGCACGCGTCAGACGAGCTTATTTACCACAAGCGCGACACCCACTGGAACGGACTAGGCGCAAAGTACGCGTTTGACGAAATTATGGAAACTCTCGGAGTGACTGTCCCCGATTTCGGGGAAGCGTCCGCTGTACACGACTTTGAGGGGGATCTTGACTCACTCCTTTACCCCGGGCATGTCGCCTGCGACGATGATGTTGTCTACGATCTCTCTGGGAGATATATTTTTACTTCGGCATATTCAAATCCGATGAATATGTCAATATCGACCCGCGGTGCGGGGGAGGGAAAAGCGCTGATATTCCGTGACAGCTTCGGAAATGCGATCATTCCGTATGCCGCGTCGACTTTTGCGGAGGTAAAATTCGAGCGTGCGAGCCCGTACCGTATTGACCTGCTTGAGGAATACGACGCGGACTGTGTGATCGTGCTGATCGCCGAGCGGAATATACGCGATCTTATCGGCTCGGACGCACGTGTGCAGAACTGAGGGACAAAGGACTTGCTTATACGGAGG
>JAQXRJ010000010.1 GCA_029218465.1 bacterium
ATCCTTTTATTCCAACAAAAAAAGACTCATTTGAGTCTTTCTTATTTTACCATTTGGAGTGTGTTCTCACTCTATTTTTGGTGGGACTTGATAGCAGCTTGTGCAGCAGCAAGTCTAGCTATTGGTACTCTAAATGGTGAGCAAGATACATAGTCAAGACCAATATTATGACAGAATTCAACACTTGATGGATCCCCACCATGTTCTCCACAAATACCAATATGCAATTCAGGATTAACTGGTTTTGCAAGCTTAATAGAAGTTTCCATCAATTTACCTACACCTGTTTGATCAAGCTTTGCAAATGGATCATTTTCAAATATTTTCTTATCATAGTAATCACCTAAGAATTTACCAGCGTCATCTCTTGAGAATCCATCAGTCATTTGAGTTAAATCGTTTGTACCGAAACAGAAGAAATCAGCTTCTTTTGCTATTTCATCAGCAGTTAATGCTGCTCTTGGTATTTCTATCATAGTACCAACTTCATATTCAAGTTCAACACCTGATGCTTTTATTTCAGCTTCTGCTGTTTCAACAACTACTTGTTTAACATACTTTAATTCTTTTATTTCACATACAAGTGGAATCATTATTTCTGGTTTTATATTCCAAACAGTATGTTTTTTCTTAACATTTATTGCAGCACGAATAACTGCTTTAGTTTGCATCTTAGCTATTTCTGGATATGTCACAGCTAAACGACATCCTCTATGTCCCATCATTGGGTTAAATTCATGAAGTGAATCAATTAATGTTTTAATATCTTCAACTGATTTACCTTGACTATCAGCAAGTTTTTTAATATCAGCTTCTTCTGTTGGAACAAATTCATGTAGAGGTGGATCTAAGAATCTTATTGTTACCGGATATCCTTCAAGAGCTTCATATAATTCTTCAAAGTCACCTTGTTGATAAGGTAATATTTTATCAAGTGCTGTTTCTCTTTCTTCAACAGTATCAGCACAAATCATTTCTCTGAATGCTGCAATTCTATCTTCTTCAAAGAACATATGCTCAGTACGGCAAAGCCCAATACCTTCAGCTCCCAATTCACGTGCTTTTTTAGCATCTGTTGGAGTATCAGCATTTGTTCTAACTCTTAATGTTCTGAATTTATCAGCCCATGCCATAACTCTACCAAATTCTCCAGCTATTTGAGCATCAACTGTTGGAATTTGTCCATCATATATATTACCTGTAGAACCATCAATTGAGATATAATCTCCTTCATGATATACTTTTCCAGATAATTTAAATTGTTTATTGTCCTCATCCATTGCAATATCTCCACAGCCAGATACACAGCAAGTACCCATACCACGAGCAACAACTGCAGCATGTGAAGTCATTCCTCCACGAACTGTTAGAATACCTTGAGATACTTTCATACCAGTAATGTCTTCTGGCGAAGTTTCAAGTCTAACAAGAATTACTTTTTCTCCTTTTGAAGCCCAAACTTCCGCATCCTCTGCAGTAAATACAATTCTACCACAAGCTGCTCCAGGACTTGCTCCTAAACCTTTACCAACTGGCGTTGATTTCTTTAACACATCTACATCAAATTGAGGATGCAACAATGTATCTAAGTTACGAGGATCAATCATTGCAACAGCTTCTTCTTCAGTACGCATTCCTTCATCAACCAAATCACAAGCAATTTTTAATGCAGCTTGAGCAGTTCTCTTACCATTTCTTGTTTGTAGCATATAAAGTTTACCATGTTCAACAGTAAATTCCATATCTTGCATATCTCTATAATGAGATTCAAGTGTCTTACAAACTTCTTGGAATTGTTCAAATGCTTCTGGAAATTTATCTTTCATTTCAGATATATGCATTGGAGTTCTAACACCAGCAACAACGTCTTCACCTTGTGCATTTGTTAAAAATTCTCCAAACAATCCTTTTTCTCCTGTTGCTGGATCACGTGTAAATGCTACACCTGTTCCACAATAATCCCACATATTTCCAAATGCCATTGCTTGTTCATTTACTGCAGTTCCACATGAATACGGGATATCAGTATCTCTTCTATAAATATTAGCTCTTGGATTATCCCATGAACGGAATACAGCTTTAACAGCACCCATTAATTGTTCTTTTGGATCATCTGGGAAATCAGATCCTATTTTTGATTTGTATTCTTCTTTAAACTGTCTTGCTAATTCTTTCAAATCATCAGCATCAAGTTCAATGTCTTGTTTAACACCTTTCTTTTCTTTCATTTCGTCAATAAGTTGTTCAAAATATTTTTTTCCAACTTCCATAACTACATCAGAATACATTTGAATAAATCTTCTATAACAATCCCATGCCCAACGAGGATTATTTGATTTTTCAGCAATTACGTTAACTACATCTTCATTAAGTCCTAAGTTAAGAATTGTATCCATCATACCTGGCATAGATGCCCTAGCACCACTTCTTACTGAAACTAAAAGTGGATTTTCTTTATCTCCAAACTTCTTTCCTGTTATTTCTTCCATTTTAGAGATGTGCTCATTGATTTGGCTTTGAATTTCTTCGTTTATTTCTCTACCATCATCATAATACTTAGTACATGCTTCTGTTGTAATTGTGAAACCTTGAGGTACTGGTAAACCAATGTTAGTCATTTCAGCTAAGTTAGCACCTTTACCACCTAAAAGGTTTCTCATATCTTTGTTTCCTTCTGTAAACAAATAAACATATTTCATATTTATATGCTCTCCTTTCCTAACGATATTTATTATACCATACTTACTATATCAAATTAAAGAAAAAATACACTTTTTTACAGTGTATTTACACATTTTTCAAATATACTAAAATATTAAAGTCATATTATATGTTTAAAACAAATTTAGTATTAATTGTTCATTACTTTTCAAATCATAACCTAAATATTCTTTTTTATCCAAGACATTATAACATCTACAATGTAATCAACTTCTTCATCTGTTAATTCTTTTTGCTTTTTTATTTTATGCCACTTTTCTAAGCATCCTCTACAGCAACATGCTGTTGCATGCTGTGCAATAAATACTGGATGTCCTTTCATTGGAGTTTGCTTGCCATCATTTGTAATAATCTCTGGCTTTAATCTATTATTAACAAAATCATATGAATGCTTTTTTATTACATCTAAGCCTTTTACTTTAATATATTCTTTATCCTTTTGTGTTAAATGAAAACTATTCCTAAATTTTGATTTAGATATTTTTTCTAAATTAAATTCTATATTCACAAAAATCACTCTTCCCTATTAAATAAGCAATTAATTTGTTAACAATCATATTGTTTTTTCTAAAAAAACGCGACTTTTAAATCCGCCTTTGTTTAGTCTCTTTTCATTGCAAGCTTTATTAACATCAGCTAATGTTTTTTCATTTAATTCAGCAATTGCCTTTATTACTTCTAAAACATCAGCTAATTCTTCTATAATATTGTCTTCTTTTTCAGCACTTATTACTTCTTCACTTTCCTCTAACAACTTACTGTATAATTCCTTTTTGTATTCTTCGTTAGACAAAATTTTTGTTATTGGCACTTCTCCATTATTCATGATAATATTTGGAATTTTATCTCTAACTAATTTATTATATATTTTTCCCATAAAACTTTCCTTTCTAATCTAATAAATTATAGTTTAATCAACAATATTTTATCAAACATAGTCTCTACAAAATCATTGTCGTTCATATTACTTTCAAAAATATTTATTGAAATTATTTTAATATTAAAAATCTCTAAGTTTTCCGTTAAAACACATTTCTTATTTTGTAATTGTAAGAA
>JAQXRJ010000011.1 GCA_029218465.1 bacterium
CCATCATATATATAAAATCTTTTTATTCCGTCATTAATTTTTATATCATGTTTGAATTGATAATAAGCATTATCTTTTAAACCGTCTCTATCACAATATAACCATATTTTTTTATTTTTATATTGTAATGATGCTAATCTATAATAAATTGTTGATGGCTTTTTCACTAAAGAATATATTAATCTTGGCAATTTTGTTTTTATAAAAGTTATTGGAGTAATTTTTTGAAAACGAAACCCCTTTTTAGATATAAAAGATATCCTTTTATTATTATATAAATATGATCGTAGCCTTATTTTGCATTTCGGAAAGAATGGTGTAAATTTGCTAAATTCAAAATTTTTATTTAATTTTTTTCCACAAGCAAATACTTCAAAGTAAACATTTTTTACATCAGAAATATCAATTTCAAATTCAAAACCGAATACTTTTGTAATCTCCATAGTTGTATTTAAATATTTCCAATTTGAATCAAAAGTTTTAATTTTTTTCTTAATTGTTACATTTTTCTTTTCAATAATAATATTTAATGTAGGTTTTTTATATAAAAATAAAATTGATCTTAAAAAACCTAAGACATAAAGCTTATTATTTTTAACATAAAATCTGTTTATTCTTATAGCTATATTTTTTGATTTTTCTAATATTTCATCATTATTAGTTATTTCGAAGCCTTCATTAGTTATATTAACTTTTATTTCTTGCTCTTTTAAATTTATCAAATAAAATTTATGATATAAATTCATTAGGTTATTTCCTATAATTATATTGTTGTCTAATTGTTTTACTAGCTGTTTTAATCTATTTATTGACTTTTCATATTCTTTTCCAATTCTAAAATAAGGAAGCAGTTGATCTGAGTTTATTCTCCAACGTAATGTATTTATTAATAATCCTTGTATATATTTTTCAACATTACCATTTTCATCTCTATATTTTTTGAAAATTGATTCATAAAAAGATATTACTGAATCATAGCAATAAATCGGATTAATTTTGGTTTTTGTTGCTTGACCCGAATCATGTTTTCTATAATAATATTTAGCATTTTTTACAAATCCAATTTTCTTTCGTTTCATTATTATTTCTGTATTAAATTTTTCATCTTCTGCAATCTGCATTGTTGTATCGTAATATACATTATTGCTTTTTTTATTTTTGAAAATAATATTAACTGTTGATTGACACAAATAAGGATATTCATTGACATCATATATTCCAGTACCTCTATTGTATTCTCTATTTCTAAAATGTGATGACATTTTTTTTTCTGAATCTATGTAATTAATTAGAGAATAAGATGAAATATCCACATCATTATTTTCCATAAAATCGACTAAATCCTTAATAGAGTTATTACTTATAAAATCATCAGAGTCTAATATCATTATATACTTGCCATTTGCGATTTTAATTCCCTGATTTCTTGAATCGGATACACCAGTATTTTTTTTATTTATTAAAATAATGTTTTTATATTTTTCTTTATATTTTAAACAAATTTCATAACTGTTGTCGTTTGATCCATCATTTACAAGTATTATTTCAATTGAATTAAAGTCATATGTTTGTTTTATCAATGATTGTATACATTCATCAATATATTTCTCAGTATTAAACACTGATACTATAACCGTTACTATGTAGTTACTTTCTTTCATAATAATTCCTCCAATCAAATCGATTAATCATAGTTTTAAAAATAATAATTATATACAATTATAGCATAACTTTAACTATTGTGGAATTTTATTATGTAAACTTTACACAAAATAATAGGATATAAAAATATTGAAAAGTATATATAGTTTTGATATAATTTATTTGTGATTATGGAGGAAAAATATGATATATGTAGAAATATTAGCTGGTGGAAAAGGGACAAGAATGGGTAATACAGATATGCCAAAACAGTTCTTGATGTTAGGTACAAAGCCTATAATAATTCATACAGTTGAACAATTTTTAATTAATAATAAGATTAGTAAGATTATTGTTTGCTGTCCTAAGGATTGGATTTCACATATGAATGATTTGATAAAAAAATATATACCAAATAGTGATATTGATATTGTATGTGGTGGCTCAAGCAGAAATGAAACTATTATTAATGGATGCAAGCATATAAAAGAAAAATATGGAATAAATGATGATGACGTAATAGTAACTCATGATGCGGTTAGACCATTTATAACTCAAAGAATTATTGATGAAAATATAGAGGCATTATCTGAGTGCGATGCTGTAGATACTGTTATTCCAGCGACTGATACTATCGTTGAAAGCAGAGATTCTGGATATGTATCTAATATACCTAATAGGAGTTATTTCATGCAAGGCCAAACACCACAAAGTTTCAATATAAAAAAATTAATTAAATATTATATGAACTTGACGGAAGAACAAAAAAATATCTTAACAGATGCATGTAAAATATTTATACTTAACGGTGATAAAGTAAAAATAATTAATGGAGAAACATACAATATAAAAATAACAACCATGCACGATCTAAAAATTGCAAATTCTATTCTTATGGAAAGAGGTAAGAAGTAATGATTAGTCAAACATATAGGCTGTTTTCACCAAGGCAAATCAGAGTTGACCAAATTGATGAAAAAATTGGCCCTGATGATATAATTGTTAGGCCAACATATTTGTCGATTTGCGCTGCTGATCAAAGATATTATATGGGTAAAAGAGATAAAACTGTATTAGCTAAGAAACTTCCAATGGCCTTAATTCATGAATCAGTTGGCAAAGTTGTTTATGATCCAAAAGGTATTATATCAAAGGGTACCAATGTTGTAATGATTCCTAACACACCAATTGAAACTGATAAAGTAATAAAAGAAAACTATTTAAGAAGTAGTTATTTTAAATCTAGTGGATATGACGGCTTTATGAGAAGCATTGTTGTTATTGATAGAAATAGAATCATACCATATGAGAATATAGAAGAAAGAACAGCTGTTTTGTTAGAACTTATGAGTGTAGCTATGAATGCATTAGAACATTTTGATAAATATAGCCATATGAAAAAACAAACCATAGGTGTTTGGGGAGATGGAAGTGTTGGATTTGTAACCTCATTAGTTTTAAAATATGTATTTCCAAACGCAAAAATAGCTGTAATGGGGACCACACATGAAAAGTTAAATTATTTTCGATTTGCTGATGAAACACATTTAATAAATGAAATACCAAAAGACTTTTCTGTTGATCATGCGTTTGAATGTGTAGGTGGTCAGTATTCTGGAGATGCAATTAATCAGATAATAGATTATATTAACCCTGAAGGAAGTATTGGCCTTATGGGTGTATCAGAAATGAATGTTCCGATTAATACACGAATGATTCTTGAAAAAGGATTAACAATTTTGGGAAACAGTAGAAGCGGATATGAAGATTTTAAATCATCAATAGATTTTCTTAATGAACATCCAGATGCAAAAACATATTTAAGTACAATTATTTCAGATGAAGTTGTTGTAAAAAAATTGAATGATATAAATACAGCATTTCAAATTGACTTAGATAATGATTTCAAAACGATAATGAAATGGGATATATAATAGTATTTTAAATGATTTTATTTTAATTATTTAAAATATATAAGAGGTGAAAAAATGAAAATATTTTTTCAATATGTTAGACAAATAATTTATATTTTTTTATATAAATTTTTTTGTATTTTTACAAAGTTAGACAAAGATAAGGTATTATTTTTGTCATTATCTAGAAATTCGTTAACTGGAAATTTTAAATTTGTATATGATGAAATAAAAAAAAGAAAAAAATATAAAATTAATATATTGTTAAAATCTAGTTTAAAAAATAAATATAATTTAATTGAAAAATTTAAACTGGTATATAATATTGCAACTTCAAAATATATATTTTTAGATGATTTTTATCCTATAATATATGCGTTAAAATTAAGAAAAGGTACTGAATTAATTCAATTGTGGCATGCAATTGGTGCTTTTAAGAAAGTTGGATATAGTAGAAATAATACTAAAAATTCATTAACACATAAAAATTATACTGGTACAATTGTAAGTAGTGAATTTATAAAATCAAATTATGCTGAAGCCTTTGGCATTTCAATTGACAAAGTACATTCTCTTGGAATCCCTAGAACTGATGTGTTTTTTGATAAGAAATATTCAAAAAATATAAAAGAAAAATTATATAAAAAATATCCTGAACTAGTTGGAAAAAAAGTTATATTGTTTGCGCCTACTTTCAGAGGTAAGGGACAAAATTCAGCATATTATAATTTTGACTGGTTTGATTTTGATAAGTTTAGTAAAGAGTTAAATGATGAATATATATGCATAGTAAAAATGCATCCTTTTATAAAAAATCATCCTAATTTTAACATGAAAGAAGATCCATTTTATATCAATTTAACTTTGGAAAGAGAAATAAATGATTTGTTATTTATTACAGATGTTTTAATAACAGATTATTCATCGGTAATATTTGAATATTCTTTTTTTGAGAAGCAAATTATTTTTTATGTCCCTGATTTTGATGAATACAAACATAGTAGAGACTTTTATTATGATTTTGACAAATATACATATGGACCTGTTACTCAAGACTTTGAAGAATTAATTAAATTAGTAAAGAATAGTAAAATTGATTCACAAAAACTAAAAGGATTTAAATCTTTCTTTTGCTCAAGTTGTGATGGAAAATCTACAAAAAGAGTTGTAGATTATTTTCTAGGAAAGAAGGATTAATATGAAGATGTTATTTATTAAATTTGGTATATTATATTTCAAATTTATATGGTTGTTCTTCAAACCATTAAGAGTTAAAAATAGAGTAACGTTTATATCACGTCAATCAAATATTAAAAGCCAAGACATTGTTTTATTAGAAAGAGGATTAAAACAAAAAGGAATAGAAACTGTTGCGTTGTGTAAAAAGCTTGAATTTAATATTTGCTCAGAACTTAAATATTTCTTTCATATGTTTGTGCAAATGTATTATTTAGCAACTAGCAAAGTTATTGTTTTAGATGGATATTGTATTTTAGCTTGTTTACTAAAAAAGAAAAAAAATACAATTATAATACAAATGTGGCATGCAATGGGTGCATTTAAGAAATTTGGATATAGCGTAATAGGTCAAGGCGAGGGAGCGAGTATAGAATTATCTAAAGTTATGAAAATGCACAATAATTATGATTATATATTTACAAGTAGTAAGTATACGAAAAAATATTTTTCTGAAGCTTTTAATGCTGATATAGAAAAATTAGTTGTAATGCCATTACCTAGAGTTGATTTATTAACAAGTTCAACTTATAAAGCAAGTATTAGAAAAAAAATATATAAAAAATATCCTAAATTGAATAAGAAAAAAAATATAGTTTATGCACCTACTTTTAGAAAAAATGAAGAAAGTCTTAGTTGTATACAAGAATTAATTAATTGTATTGATTATACAAAATATAATTTAGTCATTAAATTGCATCCTTTATCAAATTTAAATATTATTGATAATAGAGTAATTATTGATAAAAATTTCTCCACGGCTGATATGATGATGATAGCTGATTATATAATTACCGATTATTCAGCCATAGTATTTGAGGCAGCAATATTAAATAAACCCATATATTTTTATTGTTATGATTATAAAGAATATTATAATAAAAGAAATTTTTATTTAGATTATAAAAGAGACATGCCTGGAATAATAAGTGAAAATCCTAAAAAAATTATTGAGTCAATAAATAAAAATATATTTGATGAAAGAAAACTATATGAATTTAAAAGAAAATATATTGAAATTGAAAGCGGAAAGTCAACTTTTAATATTGTTAATTTTATTTTAAATAGATTAAAATGACGGAGGTATATATGAAGTTATCTATTGTTGTTCCTTGTTATAATGAAGAAGGAAATATAAAAAAATTTTATGATGAAGTATATAAAGTATTTGTAAATAAAAAAATTTCTTACGAAATTATATTTATAAATGATGGAAGCAAGGATGATACATTAAATAAATTGAATAATCTTTTACTTGAAAATCGTCAAAAAATGAAAATAATAAACTTTTCAAGGAATTTTGGAAAGGAAGCAGCGATGCTTGCTGGATTAAAAGAATCAAAAGGAGAATTTGTATCCATTATTGACGCAGACTTACAACAAAGACCCGAATTAATTATAGATATGTTTGATTTTTTACAAAATAATAAAGAATTTGATTCGGTTGCTGCTTTTCAAGAAAAAAGAAAAGAAGGTAGTATTTTAACATTTTTCAAGAACTGTTTTTATAAATTAATTAATTACATTTCTGATATTAGATTTGTTCAAGGCGCAAGTGATTTTAGAATGTTTAGAAGAAATATGGTTAATGAAATAATAAACATGAGTGAATATCATAGATTTTCAAAAGGATTATTTAGTTTTGTTGGATTTAATACATATTATATGCCTTATGTTGCTGAACAACGTTATAGTGGTAATACAACATGGAGTTTTATAAAACTGATTAATTATGCAATAGAAGGAATTGAAGCATTTACTACTAAACCTTTAAGATTGTCATTTGCATTTTCTTTTTTGAGTTTTTTAGTGGCATTTATATTTTTGGTTGTTTCTTTAATTAATGGAATGAACATTATAAATTTCATGTTATTTTGGATTTTATTTATGATAGGACTACTTTTTATTGCGCTAGGAATAATAGGAGAATATTTATCTAAAACATATATTCAATGTAAAAACAGGCCTATTTATATTATAAAGAGCATAAAGGAGTCTAAATAATATTCATGAAAAAAATGATAGATTTTATAAAGAAAATATATATAAAATATAAAGAAGTTGTTAATTATTTAATTGTTGGAGGCCTTACTACTTTAATTAGTGTTAGTAGCTACGCTTTATTTAGACAGTTTATAAATAATTATATGATATCTACATCATTATCATGGATAATCGCCGTTTCCTTTGCATATATAGCTAATAGAATATTTGTTTTCGAAAGTAAAAATAAAGGAGTTTTATTAGAAATAATTAAATTTTTTGGGTGTAGATTATTTTCTCTTGGCAGTGAGATTATTGTTATGTATATTTTGGTTGATTTATTAAAAATTAATGATATGATTTCTAAGGTAATTGTTCAATTTGTTGTTTTGATGTTGAATTATGTGTTTAGTAAAATAATTGTTTTTAAAAAATAATATAAAAAATGGGAAGTGTTACTAAAGGAATACTTCCCATTTTTATCTATGCATAACGAAACATCAGCATATTTTACACTATCTGAAACATCAGCAATTTGACATTTATAAAAAATTATGATATAATTTGTCCAAATTTAAGGGGGAATATTATGAAAAAAGTTGAATTAGAACAATTATTATCAGATATATCAGATAGAGTTTCATATTATAAGTATGAAAATGTAGATTATAGATCATATTATTTGATACTTGCAAATGGTGATAGAATTAGAGTACAGTTTCCTGAATTTTCTATTCCTCATTTGTTAGGCGTAAATACAAATTATTTAAGTTCAACAGGCTTGTTTAAAGAAAAAAGTACTATGGCATTGTTAAATGAAATGTGTGATAATGAATTTAGAATTTATAGCAATATTAAAAATGGCATTATATCTGATGAAAAATTATTTTCAAAACATGTTAAAAACAAAGTAAAATCATTTGTTGAAAATTTAAAAATTGATATTTATGGTATAGAATTTGTTTGTAAATATGATAAATCAAAAGCTCATATTTTAGGTCAAGAAGGTTTAGAATATGATTATTTGATGTGCAAGAGAAATAATGAAGGAAAGTATTTTGTATTAGGATTAGTTCAAAATGAAAATGGAGTTTATGTTCCTCGATCAAATCAATATTTTGAAAATAGGGAAGAGCTTGAAATTAAATATTCTAACATTTTAAATAATCAGTCTTTTACTTTTATTTCTAATGTTGATGTAAGAGATTTTAACAAATTTGCTTTAAATGCTTCAGCAAAAATGAGAAAAACAATTGGAATTGAAGAATATGCTAGTAAATTTGGAGGATATGTTGACGTAACAGGGGAATATAAATTTTCACTTAGTAAATATCAAAGCAATATTTCAAATGGTATATTACTTACTAAAGAATATGAAAGTATTATTAGCAGTTGTATGGAAAATGGAGAATTAATTGAGCCTGAGTCGTTTGGCTTATCAAATTTTAGTACAATAAATGCATCACTTGTTCAAATAATTATGAGTTATAATAATATGATTACATCTTCAAGCATTGAAAAATCTGATAGTGTCAATTCAAAGTATTCAAAATTAATAGAAGAATTAAAAGAATTAAGAAATGAGTGTAAAAATCTAAAAATTAGAAATGAAAACCTTTCAAATGAAAATAATAAATTAGTAAATGAGAACAATGACTTACTAAATGAAAATAAAGGCTACGCAGATGCAATAACTGCCATTGAAAATCAAATAATAAAGGTAAAAAGTACGAAATAATTACTCGTACTTTTTTAAATATGTTTTTAATATTTTAATTATATATTTAGAATATTCTAAATAACAGAAATGATGTGCATTTTTTATAATTACCAAGCCTGACTCTTTTATTAGCTTATTCATTTTTTTTCCATCACTTAATGGTGTATCTGAATCTTTTTCTCCCCATATTAATAAAACTTCATCATTTATTTTTGATAAATAATCAGTTAAATCTTTGTTAACAATATTTATAAATGTTTTATGTAAAGTATGCGGGATTGATTTATAATCATTTGAGCCAAATATATTTATTAATTTTTTTAAATAAATTTCTTTTTTCTTTTTTGGTAATATTTTTGCAATTTTTTTTAATAACTTATATATTTTTTCTTTTATTTTTTTATAAAGACTTTTATGTGGCTTTATTCCGGCTGCTGATATAAGTATTATCTTATCAAATTTAATATTATAATATCCACTTAATGTAATTACTATTCTTCCCCCAAATGAATGACCTATTATAATTGGATTTTTAATGCTTTTTTCTTCTAAAAAATTAATTATTATTTTTGAATAATCATATATATCTAAATCTTTATTTGGAATATCACTTTTTCCAAATCCGGGATAGTCAAAAATATAAATGGTATTATTTTTTTCGAGTGATTTTATAATATTATCAAATGTTCTTCTATTATCACCCCAGCCAGGAAGAATTAATATCACATTTTTTCCTTTGCCATGCTTTTCATAGTATACAGAATTATTTAAATAGTTTAGATACATTTAAATCACCTATAATAAAATATGAAAATCTATAGATTCGTTTACAAAAAACTTATTTATTAAGTATTATGTTAAAAATTTCTTCTATTTTTAATTCATATTCCAATAATTCTTTATGATATTTAACGTTAGTTATTATTGGAATATCTATATTTTTTTTGATTCTATTTAAATATTTTTGACCTTTTTCATTGAATCCTAATATCCTAATATACTTTATCCCATTATTATCTTTTATATAATCTTTTTGTGTAGAGCATAAAATATGAATAAACATTCTTGATAATTTATTATAAGTATATCTTTTTGTTTTAATTTTTGAAATTAAATCCTCTATAGAAATGCTTTCATTTATTACTTTTATAATTCTATTTTCAATTCCTCCAACAACAGTTAAATATTTTTTTATATCTTTTTTTTCTAAAGTGATTTTATATTTCAAAAGTCTGAAGTAGTCAATTTTTCTTTTTTTTATTATATCATTAACTTCTTTTGGAACAAATTTTTTAATAGATTTATTAGATAGTAAAGCTTCTCTTATTGCGCTTGCACTTACTATTTTTGAATTTAATTTTTTTGAATGAAAATCATTTGTCCTTTTTATAGAAATTGGTTCAATAAAAAACTTGTTTTTTATTATAGCTTTTATGTATGAAAGTGCCAACAAGTCGTTTGGAGTAGTAATCGTTTCACAGTTTAAATCTTCTAAAGCCATTGACATTGCGGACGGATAATTTATTCCTTTATCAAGATATTTTTTTACAATGTTATTGTATTGATTATCATTTAGCTGTGTTTCAGCTAATTTTTTTAATAATTCAATATTATTGCATTCACTGCCAAATATAATTTTATTAACTTGCAATTTATTTAAAATAAATACTGCTGCTTCTGCGAAAATATCTGCACTTTGTACTGAAAAAATAAATGGTAATTCTACTACAAGATCAACACCATTTTTTATTGAAATATAGGCTTTTTCTTTTTTGGTCATAAGAGATGGTATGCCTCTTTGTGTAAAACAACCGCTTACAACTGCAATTATTATAGAATCTGGATACATTTCTTTGATTTTATTTATATGATAAATGTGCCCATTATGAAATGGATTATATTCACATATTATTCCAATAGAATCCATTAAAATCACATCCTTTTTCTAATATTATACTAGAAAAAAAATTAAAATCAAATTTTAAATTTTTTTACCTTATTATAATTGCTTGTAAAGTTTTTTTTTCATAAGTAGTATAATATATATAAAGAATGTAAAAATATTTGGAGGTATATTTTTAATTCTAGCGCTTGGCCTATAATAGATGACGAGGATTATGGTTGTCGAAGATTCAGCGGATGCCATAACGGATTATTGAATTCGTAAGAAATACTTTAAAAAAATAAAATAAAGATTATAACAGATGAGCATTTTATTCAGGAATTTATTATATGTTTTAAAAGGAGATATATGTTATGTGTGGAATAATAGGTTACATAGGTAATAAAGGAAATTGCATTAATACTTTAGTTGATGGACTGTCGGTATTAGAATATAGAGGATATGATTCTGCAGGAATAGCTTATTGCGATAAAGAACATATTAAAATAATAAAACAAAGTGGTAGTGTTTCAAATTTAAAAAAAATGATTGATTACAATATAAAATCTAATATTGGCATTGGTCATACAAGGTGGGCAACACATGGAAAAGCAAATAAAACAAATTCTCATCCTCATAAAGTAGGTAAATTTACTATTGTACATAATGGAATAGTAGAAAATTATAACGAATTAAAAAGAATGCTAATAGATGAAGGCTATATTTTTATATCAGATACAGATACAGAGGTTGCATGTGCATTAATTGATTATTTGTATAAGAAAAAAGGTAATGTATTGGATTCTATAAATGAAGCAAATACTCTAATGCTTGGCGGGTATGCAATGGCAATTATTTGTGATGATTATTTAGATACTCTATATGCACTTAAAAATAAATGCCCATTGATTATTGGTGTTGATAAAGATGAAAAATATATTTCATCTGATGCATATGCAATTCTTGATAAAACAAATAAAAATATAGAATTAAATGATGGGGATTATGCAATGATAAATTTAAACAAAGTTAAAGTATTTAATTCTGGTATAGAAAAACAAGTGAATATAAAAAAATTCAAATATAAGATGGATTCAATTGATAAAAAAGGATATGAGCATTATATGCTTAAAGAAATACATGAACAGCCAGAAGTGTTTAAAAAAACTGTTGGACCGTATGTAAATACTACTATAGATCGTTTATTAGAAAAAATGCCAAATTTTGATAAATACGAAAAAATAAGAATTATTGCTTGTGGAAGTGCAACTCATGCAGCATTAGTAGGAAAACAAATGATAGAATCATATGCGAATATTAAAACTGATGTAGAAATAGCAAGTGAATTCAGATATAGTAAACCGTTTCTTCAGAAAAATGAACTTGTAATAGTAATATCACAGTCTGGAGAGACAGCGGATACTCTAGAAGCATTAAAACTTGCTAAACAAAATGGAAATGATACGTTAGGAATTATTAATGCTAAAGGAAGTTCAATTGCAAAAGAAGCAAATTTATTACTTTATACGGAAGCAGGAAAAGAAATAGCAGTAGCAACAACAAAAGCTTATTCTGCTCAAGTTGCTATGTTATCTTTAATAGCTTTAAATATATCTACTAAAAAAGGATTAATTAGTAATCAAGAATTGGTTGAAATATTAGAAGACATAAAAGTGCTTCCAGTGTATATGGAAGAATTGTTGGATAGAAAAAATGAATACTTAGAAATTGCTAAAAGTCTTGCTTGCCATAATGATATATTTTTTATAGGAAGAAAAGTTGACTATGCCTTGTGTATGGAAGGCTCTTTAAAATTAAAAGAGATTTCATATCTCCATAGTGAAGCATACGCTGCAGGTGAACTTAAACATGGAACAATTTCTTTAATTGATAAAGATACTCCTGTTATTGGTATAGTAACTGATAATAATGTGGCTTTAAAGACAATTAGTAATATTGAAGAAGTTAAATCTAGGGGAGCTAACGTTATATATATAACTAATCGTTGTTCTGAAGAAAATGATAATTTTTATGATATAAAAATAAGAATTCCCAAAGTTCATAATTTATTATCACCACTTTTGACAGTAATTCCGCTTCAAATGATTGCCTATTATATTGCTAAAATTAGAAACTGTAATATTGATAAGCCTAAAAATTTAGCAAAGTCAGTTACTGTAGAATAAAGTCTTTGTATTTACAAAATAATGTAATTAATGATATAATGTGTCTTGAAAAATTAAATATATTACTTTAAAAGAAATGAGGAAATATATGATAATACAATTGCAAGAATTATTTTCAAATATAAAAGAAGAGATACTAATAAATAACAACGTTATTTTTTCGAATGAATTAATAAAAAAAAGTGACATTAATTCTCTTGAAAACGTAAAAGTTAATGGAAAAATTTACAAAGATTCTTATGAAGAATTAATATTAGATGTTACTGTGAAAGGTGATATGCATGTTAATGATTCAATTAGTTTGGATGACATTATATACAAATTTAATATAAAAATAGAAGAAAATATCGAAGAAATTTTAGAAAAAAATCAAAATTCTATTGATATTCTTCCAATTTTGTGGCAAAATATTGTTCTAGAGGCACCGCTTAGATATACTAAAGTAAAAGACTTATCTAAATATAGTGGTGATGGTTGGAAATTATTAAGTGAGGATGAGATTAAAAGCAATAATCCATTCTATGAACTTATGGAAAAATTTAAAGAGGAGTGATAATATGGCAGTACCATTTAGAAAAGTTTCAAAAACTAGAAAAAGAATGAGAAGAAGTCACAATGCGTTAGAAATAGTTGGTACAACTAAATGTAATAATTGTGGTGCTGTAATTAAACCACATAGAGTTTGTAAAGAATGTGGAAGTTACAAAGGAAAAACTGTAGTTGAAACAAAGGACGCTAAAACTGAAAAGTAATAGAGTCTTTTTTTCTGTAAAGGTGATGAAATGAATTATCAAAAAGAATTAGAAAAAATAATAGAAAAAGTAAAATTACTCGATTATGTGCCAACCTTATTGCTTCATAGTTGTTGTGCACCATGTTCTAGCTATGTACTTGAATATTTATCTAATTATTTTAAAATAACTATTTTTTATTATAATCCCAATATTTATCCACAAGAAGAATTTAATAAAAGAGTGGAAGAACAAATTAGACTAATAAATGAATTGCCTGTTAAGAATAAAGTTAGTTTTATTAAAGGAAAATATGATAATGGCAAATATGAACAAATGATAAAAGGACTTGAACAAGAAAAAGAGGGAAGTTCAAGATGTTTTATTTGCTATAGATTAAGACTTGAAGAAACGGCTAAAATAGCTAAGAAAAACAATTTTGATTTTTTTACAACAACTCTATCTATCAGTCCATATAAGAATTCTAGTAAATTGAATGAAATTGGTTATGAATTGCAAAAAATATATAATGTAAATTATTTGTTTGCAGATTTTAAGAAAAATAATGGCTATAAAAGAAGTATAGAGCTATCTAAAATTTATAATTTATATAGACAGGACTATTGTGGATGTATTTATTCTAAAAAAAAATAATAGTTTGCAGTTAATAAATTGTGAACTTTTTTCGTTTTTAATAGACTTTTATATATCTATATTTTATAATAGTTTTTGAGGTGGTAGAATGTATAAAACAATAGTGGATTACTTAAGAGAAACTTCAGAAAAATATCCAAAAAAGATAGCCTTTACAAATAATAAAGATGAAATTAATTGGTCTAATTTTTATATAGATGTAAAAAAAACTGCAACTAGTATTACTAGTAAGAATTATTTTAATAAACCAATAGCAATTCTTCTAGATAAAGAAATTAATTCGTTAATATCCATGCTAGGTGTAGTAGCATCTGGAAATTATTACACTATTCTAGATGTGAAATCACCAGTAGAAAGACTACAATCAATAATTGATACACTAGATCCAGCATGTATCATTACTTCGAATAAGTATAGTAAGGTTTTAGAAAAATTAAATTTTAAAAACGAAATAATTGACATTGATAAAGAAAAAGAAAATAGTATTATAGATGATGCATTACTATATGAAGTCAACAAAAACATTATTGATACTAATCCTATGTACATATTATTTACTTCTGGTTCAACAGGAATTCCAAAGGGAACAGTTCTTAGCCATAAAGCTGTATTAAGCTATATTAATTGGTTTGTATCATGTTTTGATATTAATAGTAAAACTGTATTTGGAAGTCAAACACCATTTTACTTTAGCATGTCAGTATCGGATATATTTTCAACAATAGTTACAGGTGCAACCTTTCATATAATACCAAAAATGTATTTTTCATTTCCAATTAAACTTCTTGAATTTTTAAATGAAAAAAATATAAATACAATTTATTGGGTTCCAAGTGCACTATGTATAGTTGCTAATATGAGGGCGTTAGATGCTGTAGAACTTCCTGATTTGAAAAAAGTATTGTTTGCTGGTGAAGTAATGCCTACAAAACAACTTAATATGTGGATGGATAAAGTACATGCAGAATTTGCAAATTTATATGGTCCAACAGAAACTGTAGACATTTGTACATATTACAAAATAAATAGATCAATAAGCAATGAGGAATCTATACCAATTGGGCATTCCTGTGATAACTGTGATATATTAATTTTGAAAGAAGATAACACATTAGCGTTGCAAGGGGAAGAAGGTGAACTTTGTGTAAGGGGAAGCTTTTTGGCAAATGGATATTATAAGAGTTTTGAAAAAACAAAAAGTGTATTTGTTCAAAATCCTTTAAATAATAATTATCCTGAAATAATTTATAGAACTGGCGATATAGTAAAATTAAATGATTTAGGTGAGATTATTTACATATCTAGAAAAGATTATCAAATTAAACATATGGGTTATAGGATAGAACTCGGAGAAATAGAAAATAAAATATCGTCTATAGATGGAATAATACTTTGTTGTTGTATATATGATGAAGATACAGATAAAATTATTTTATACTATCAAAGTAATGAATTATATGATATAATACTAATTGAACAAGCAAAATCTAAATTACCTAAATATATGGTTCCTAATGTTGTAATTAAAATTGATAGAATGCCTTATAATCAAAATGGTAAAATTGACAGAAAAAGCTTAAAAGAAAAATATAGAAATAGAGGTTAGAAAAATGAAAGAATTAATAGAAATTTTAAAAGAAATTAAACCAGAAGTTGATTTTGAAAAGGAAAAAAATTTAATCAGCGATGGAATATTAGATTCATTTGATATTGTAACACTTGTATCAGAAATAAATGATAAGTTTGATATTGAATTTCCTGTTACTGAAGTAGTACCAGAAAATTTTGAAAATGTTGATGCTTTATATAAAACAATACAAGAATTAAAAAATGACTAATTAATATGTTTTAGTTTATGTTAATTAATTCAATAAAATTCGTAGTTTTTGCACTAATTGTTTTAGTGCTTTATTATGTAGTACCAAAAAAGTTTAGAAAGTATGTTTTATTAGTATCAAGTTATATCTTTTACTGGTTATCAAGTAAATTCTTAAGTATTTTTATTGTATTAAGTACAATATCGATTTTTGTAAGTGGAATTTTACTTGATAGACAAAGTAATAAATTAAATATAGAATTATCAAAGGATGAAAAGAAGGCTTTAAAAAATCAAGTAAATAAAAAGAAAAAGATTATTCTCTTCTTTACAATATCATTTAATGTAATAATATTGTTAGTTCTAAAGTATAGTAATTTCTTTATCTCGAGCTTTAATAGTATTTTTGGCAGTAATATAGGCTTAGTAAAATTATTATTACCACTTGGAATTTCTTATTATACATTGCAGGCAATTAGCTATGTTATAGATATATATAGGAATAAGTATAATGCAAGTAAAAATTTTTTTGATGTAAGTTTATTCTTAATATATTTTCCAATTATTACAGAAGGTCCAATATCTAGATTTAATGAGTTATCACCGCAACTTAGTGAAGGTCATTCACTTAAATATGAAAACTTAATAAATGGTGGAGGACTCATGCTTTATGGATATTTTAAAAAATTAGTTATTGCAGATAGATGTGGAATATTTGTAAACAATGTATTTGGAAAAACTGATGTAGGAGGAGTAGTTGTAGCTGTTGCAATTATATTATATACAGTACAAATATATGCTGAATTCTCTGGATGCATGGATATAATTTCTGGATATTCAAAAACATTGGGTATTGATTTAGCTAAAAACTTTGAACGTCCATTTTTTTCAAAAGATATACAAGAATTTTGGAGAAGATGGCATAAAACACTTGGCGCTTGGCTAAAAGATTATATATTTTATCCCATTTCGTTATCTAAAGTATCTATGAATATAACAAAGTTTGCCAGAAAAAAATTTAGTAAAAACTTAGCAAAATTTATTCCAGTAGCATTTTCACTCTTTTTTGTATGGTTTCTAAATGGATTTTGGCATGGTGCGAGTTGGAAATATGTTTTATATGGATTATATTATTATACAATTATGATGATTGGACTTCTTATCAAACCAGTAACTGATAAATTATTGTCTAAATTAAAAATAAAAACTGAAGGAAAATTATATAATGGATTTAGAACAATAAGAACCATTGTTTTCGTTTTAATTGGCATGACATTATTTAGATCAAGTAGTATTAGTGAATTTTCATCATTAATTATGTCAATATTCAATAAGAATGCAAGCTTAATTACAAGTTTTGGACTCTCAAAAATTGATTTTATTGTAATACTATTTACAGTTGGCATTATACTTTTATATGGTATTTTAGAAGAAAAAAATATTGATGTTGTTGATAAATTAAATAAAGGAAACATAGTATTAAGATATTTTGTATATTTAGTCATTATATTTTCTATCATAATATTTGGAATATATGGACCTGGATATGATGCAAGTGACTTTATATATGGTCAATTTTAGGAGGACAACATGAAAAGAGTATACATAAAAAGATTTTTAGAATTTATACTATTTGCTATTATATTTATAGCACTCTTAAATATTACTTCTAGATTATTTGTTCCTAAATGGATAACTGAAGGATCAAGTAATGAAAAAAATGTTGTAGATAGCTTTACTACATTATCTAAAAATTCATTAGATATCATGTTTGTTGGAAATAGTGACATGTATGATGCTGTATCTCCAATGGAACTTTGGAATGATTATGGTATTTCTAGCTATAACTATTCTTTTCCACATAATAGAATCTGGTTAAGTTATTATAATATTAAAAGTGTTTTTGAAAGGCAAAATCCTAAATATATATTTTTATTAGTAGATGATATATTTAATTCTAAACAAACTTATAGTGCTAATGTAATAAAAACAATAGCTTCTATGCCATTTTCTAAAACAAAAATAGAAGCATTTCTTAATAAAGATATTCATAAACGAATTGAAATAAGAACTAGTTGTTTTTTTCCAATAATAAGATTTCATTCCAGATATAATGAATTAACTGATACTGATTTTAAATATGCTTTTTCAAAAGCATATTATCCATCAAAAGGATTTGAACGTGGATCAGGAATTAAACCATATAAAAATAATTATAATTATTTAGATCAAAAAAGAACAGTAGAATTTATTCCAGAAAAAAATATAAAAT
>JAQXRJ010000012.1 GCA_029218465.1 bacterium
TATAGATAATGTTATTACTATAATATATAATAATATTATTATTATAATAATAACATTCTTCTTATTTTTTTTTTTTACTAGTTTATTTGTTAAAGATTCCTTTTTTTTTACTTTATCATTTTCTTAGTCATTTTTTATTTATATCTACTCTATAGGGTGCATTTCAATAATTTTCTGATTTTTATATTGACAATTAAATTAGCATTATGTAAAATTTGAATATGAATAATAAGGAGGGAAATTATGGAAGAGGAAGAAAAAAATTACAGCAAAGAAAACGATACAAATGTAATTAAAAATGACGAAGAAAATGATAAAGTTAATAAAAAGGAATCTTTATCAAATAATGTTGTAAAAAAAAATAATAAGAAGAATGTTTTTATTATAATTGTAATTTTATTATCTATTATAGTAATAACAGTAGCTATATGTTTTGGATTAACTAAGCCTAGTAAAAATGATAATAAAGAAATAATAACTGAAAGTAAAGAGATTTCTAAGTATAGATTGTCAAGTAATTCTCTTGAACCCTTTGATTTATATTTTTTACAATTAGAGAACATAGAAACTAATAAAATTTATAGTCCATTATCTATAAAATATGCATTAGAAATGCTTGCGGAAGGAGCAAAAGGAAATTCAAAATTACAACTTGATAGTATAATTGGAGACTATAAAGCAAAAAAATATACAAATAGTTCAAATATGTCCTTTGCAAATGCAATGTTTGTAAATAATAGTTATAAAGATAACATTAAATCAGACTATTTAAATAAACTGGTTCAAAAATATAATGCGGAAGTAGTATATGATTCATTTAAATCAGCTGATACAATCAATAATTGGACAAGCAAAAAAACTCTTGGTTTAATTAATAAGTTATTTGACGATGTTTCAATGTATAATTTTATACTTATTAATGCACTTGGTATTGATATGGAGTGGAATAATCTTATTCAAAGCGTTAACGGCGTTTATAGTGTTGAATATTCACACGAGAATTTCTCTACTTACATTTGGCCAATTATGAGTGAATCTTATTCTACAGTTAAATTTGATAATAAAAAAATAAATGCTAAAGCAGTTGAAATAGGTGCAGTTGCAAATAATTATGATATTGTTAATGAAATAGGGGAAGATAAAATACGTAAAACGGTTGGTGAAGAATATAAGAAATGGTTAAAAGAAGAGGGTTATTCAAAGAATAATCAAGATGTTGATAAATATTTAGATGAGTATATAGAAGAAATAAAAACAAACTATAAAACAGTTAGCTCTTCTACTGATTTCTTATTTTATGTAGATGATAGTGTAAAAGCATTTGCTAAAGATTTAAAAACTTACAATAATACTACATTACAATATATTGGAATAATGCCTAAAACTGATTCTCTTAATAAGTATATTGAAAATACAAATATATCAAGTATTAATGATATAATTAATGGTTTAAAAAGTATAAAACTTGAAAATTTTGAAAATGGTAAAATAACTCATGTTACAGGTTATATTCCATTATTTAAATTTGATTATGAATTAAATTTAATGTCAGACTTAAATAAATTAGGTGTAACAGATGTATTTGATATTGATAAAGCCGATTTATCAAATATGCTAACTGATGGTAATGCATGCATTGGAAAAATTTCACATAAGTCAAATATAGAATTTTCTAATGAAGGTATTAAAGCTGCTGCAGTTACTCCGGATGGTGGTATGGGTTCTGCTACAGAGGGATTTGAATATTTGTATGATGTTCCGGTTGAGATAATTGATTTAACATTTGATAATCCATATATGTTCTTGATAAGAGATAAGAACAGTGGTGAGGTTTGGTTTGTGGGAACTGTTTACGAGCCAATAATATACAACAATTCAATAGAAGAGTAATATGTAAAAAAACAGACAAAATGAACTGAACCCCAAAAGTTGGACAGTTTATAAATAGTTTCTAATTAGAGGATTGTAACCTGTAATTTACTGGTGACAGTCCTTTTAATTTTACTTTAATTCTATCATAATTATAATAATAAATATAGTCATCTATTGCTTTTATTAAATCATCTAATGTTTTATAATCATCTTCTTGGTCATAAAACATTTCTGTTTTAAGTATTCCGAAAAAGTTTTCCATCATTCCATTATCCATACTATTTCCTTTTCTAGACATACTTTGTTTTATACCATTGTTTTTCAATCTTTGTTGATAAGATTGATGTTGATATTGCCATCCTTGATCTGAATGAAATATTAGTCCTTCAAGATTATTATTCTTATCAAAGGCTTTATTAAGCATATCATTTATTTGTTCTAAATTAGGTGATTTAGAAGTATTGTAAGATATTACTTCACCATTATATCCATCTAATATTGGTGATAAATAACATTTTTCACCACGAAGATTAAATTCTGTAACATCTGTATACCATTTCTGATTTGGTTTATCCGCATTAAAATCTCTCTCAATTAAATTATCAGCAATTTTACCAATAGTACCTTTATAAGAAGAATATTTTCTTTTATTTCTTTTTAATGGTTTCAATCCTAATTTAACCATTATTCTATAAACTTTTTTATGATTCACATTATAGCCTTGATTTCTAAGTTCTAATGTAATTCTACGATAACCATATCTTTCTTTATTATTAATAAATATTTCTTTTATTTTATCTATTATTTCTTTGTTTTTATCATCTTTATCTATTTTAGATAAAGTGTAATAATATACTGATTTAGCTAAACCAGATATTTGTAGAAGAATCATTAATGGATATGTTAGCCGAAGTTCACTTACAACATTTACTTTTTCTTCTGTTGTTGATTCTTCCTTGCTTGAACAACGGCTCTCAATTTTTTTTAGTATTCTAGCTCCGCTTTTAAATATAAATTTTCTTCTTCTAATCTTTTAATTTTTTCATCTTTAGTTTCATTTTCTTTTTTCTTTGTTATTTTAGGCATAGTTGACCGACCTCGCTTTCGTTCAACTATATTATAACAATTTTCTTTATAATTTTTAATCCAATTATCTAACATTCCTTTACTTAATAAGCCTATATCTAATGCCACAGCCCATTTGGCTTCACCATTAATTAGAACTCTATCTATTGCTTCCTGTTTCTCAGATATAGTATGAGTTCTATTTTTATTTGTCCTTAAAATGTCTACGCCATGTTTATCTATTAATGCAGTTAGATAATTAATTACACATTTTCTTACTTTGTATTTATTTGATAGACTTCCTATCGGCATTCCATTCTTTTTATCATTATATAACTTTATTTTATCGTCATAAGTTAATTTTGACATATAAAAACCTCGTTTCTTTTGTCCAAGAAATGGGGTTCATATCAAAATGAATAAATAAGTCTGTTTTTTTTATAGAAAGAAAATAGGTTCGTTTGAATTTGTATTATATTTAGTAATATTACTAGAATTATTTGTGTTATTATTTTTTATAATTGAATTATTTCTATTATTAATATTATTATTTGCATTAATTGTGTTGCTATTTGTATTATAATTTGTTGTTGAATCATCGCTTTTAATCGCACCCATTATTTTGAATAAAGTTTTTGCGTTGTTTACCATAGGCTTTACTTGATTAACAATAGGAATTGTCTGATTAGCTATGTTTAAAACTCTTTGAGTATTATCAAGAATTGCTGTAAAATTTAGTTTTCCTTTAAGTCCTGCAAGTAATCCTCTTGTTTGACTATATGGATAATATCCTAAACCTCCTCCAAACAATTAACATCACCTCTAATTTATTATATGGAATTAATAAAAATAGTTTAAAAATATCTAAAGTTATGATATACTTTTAAATATAAGAATAGGAGGAACTTATTTGAAAAAGAAAGTAATTTTTCCTTTAAACATATTTACATATGCATATAAAGGAATAGTGTATTGTTTTAAAGTATTAACGGGTAAATCTCCTAATAAAAAGAAAAAAGTTCAAAAACTTGAAGGAGATGCACTAGCCGCAGAACTTCAAAAAGTTAAAGAACAAAGTAACGAGTATAAGCGAAATGAAGTAAGGATTGAGAAAGAACAAAAAATATTAGATAAAAATGAAAAATTGACACAGTTTAAATATATAGTTAAAGCATCTAATGGCGAAAAAATAAAAGGTGATTTTGATGCTGAGACTAAAGATGATGTAAGGATTTTCTTAACAAATAATGGATATGAAATAATTAGTATTGAACCAAAGAAAAAATATGAAATTAATATAAATATAGGTTCAAATAAAATCAAAAACAATGATCTTGCCTTTATGCTTACTCAATTATCTACATATGTTAAAGCTGGTATTTCATTAATTGATTCGGTTAAAATATTATCTAAGCAAACAACAAAGCCTAATCAAAGAAGAATTCTTGATAAGGTTGTGTTTGAGCTTGTTATGGGTGAAAAGTTTTCAACTTCACTTGAAAAGCAAGGAAATGTATTTCCAAGGCTTCTAATAAATATGGTTAAAACATCTGAAATGACAGGTGATTTAGCTGGGACATTAGACGAAATGTCTGATTATTATACTCAAACAGAAAAAGTACGTAAGCAAATGATGTCAGCACTTATTTATCCTTCAGTAATATTAAGTTTAACTATAGCTGCACTTGTATTTATTATTGTTACCGTTGTTCCACAATTTGTGTCTATGTTTGAGTCTAATAATGCACAACTTCCTTGGATTACTAAATTTATAATAAGCCTAAGTTCTTTCTTAACTAAGAATTGGTATATAATAGCATTAGTTCTTTTAGCGATATTAATAGTTTATAGAACATTGTTTAAAAATGTTAAATCATTTAGAAAAACAATGCAAAAAATCTTTATGAAACTACCTGTTATAGGGAATGTAATTATATATAATGAAGTTACAAATTTTACAAGAACTTTTTCATCACTTTTATCACACAATGTATTTATAACTGATAGTATGGAAATATTGTCAACAATTTCAGATAATGAAATTTATAAGGAAATAATTAATAGAACTTTAATAGGTCTTAGTAAAGGTAATAAAATTAGCGATAGTTTTAAAGGTGAATGGGCTTTCCCTTTAATTGCTTATGAAATGTTGGTTACTGGTGAGAATACAGGACAACTTGCATTAATGATGGAAAAAGTTGCAGATCATTATCAAAACCTTCATGAAAATGCTGTTACAGCAATAAAAAGCCTACTTGAGCCTATTATTATATGTATATTAGCATTAGGAGTAGGATTTATAGTATTATCAATAATTATGCCTATGTTTGATTTGTATCAACAAATATAAAGGAGGGACCTATGTATTACATTTTGATTTTTTTCGTAGCGGGATTGTTTTTTGGTTCATTCTTTGGTGTAGTAGGTTCAAGGTTATCGGAAGGAAAATCTATAATATATCCAAGAAGTCATTGTGAATCTTGCGGACATGTTTTAGAATGGTATGAATTAATACCAGTTTTTTCATATGTATTTCAAAAAGGAAAGTGTACTTCATGTGGCGTTAAATTATCAATAATGTATCCTTTAATTGAAATAATAACATCTCTTTTATTTTCAGTTAGTTTCTATTGTTTTGGCTTTAGTAGAGAACTAATAATTGCGTTAGTAATATCATCGTATTTATGTATTGTTATAGTTAGTGATGTTAATTATTATGTTATTCCTGATGAAGTAACAGCTTTCTTTTGTGTTATTACAGTTATATTAAAATTATTTTTATTTGATTTCAAAACTGTTCTTTTTTCAATTCTTTCTGGGACTTTACTATTTTGTTTGATGTATTGTATAATGTTGATTGGAAATAGACTATTTAAAAAAGAGACATTAGGTGGTGCGGATATAAAATTAATGGCGTTTGTTGGTTTAATATTGTCTCCATCTTTAGGTATATTTAATATATTTGTAGCTAGTGTAATGGCCTTACCTATATCAATTTATTTTTTGATAAAGAAAAAAGATGGAATGATTCCTTTTGGCCCTTTTTTACTTGCATCATTATTTTTAATATATTTCTTTAATTGAGGAGGTGCAGTACTATGATTCTGGAAATCAATGAAGCTGCTAAACCATTACTTGCGTTTTTAGGTAAATTATTTAATGTTATACACATTGCAATTCCTATTTTGCTTATTGTTTTTATAACGATTGATTTATCAAAGGCCATATTATCTCAAGATGATGAAATGGTTTCTAAAACAGTAAGAACAGTAAAAAACAGAGTAATTGCATCGCTTGCTATATTTTTTCTCCCAACAATAGTAGAAGTCATATTTAATAACGTATTTGTTGCGCTTAATATGGATGAAGAAGAATATAAAAGTATTATAGAAAGCTATAAATCCATAATAAATTCGGAAGAAATTGTAGTAGATGATGAATCTAAGAATAATGCAATAAAAGAAAATATGAAGTATGATTTATCAAATGATTCAAGGAATGATTTCGAAAGTGAAGCAAATATTCTAAATATATCAAGGACCATGACTAGATATTTATTTAATGAGAATAAGCCTATTTCATCATTAAATCAATTTACTACTAACGATTTCGTAATTGTTTACAATAATAAAGAATACAAGCTAAATGATAAATTTGTTATAACATATGAAAAACTTGAATCAAAAGAGGTTTTATTTAATGAAAATGAAATAATTAGCAGTATTATATTGAAAAATGCATCTGTAAATTCTAAAAAAATAAATGAAATATCTATTAATTATACTTATATAAAAATTGATGAAAAGTATAAGTTAAGTAAAGTTAATATTGTTGTAAATTCAAATGTTGATGATTATATTAAACAATCTAAATTAAATGAAAAAAAAGATGATATTACTGTTACTGAAAAATATGTATCTTCTGATTCTACGTATGACTATTCAAAATTAAATGAATTAAGTGAAAAAGATATAGAAAAAATATATAATTTAAATTCTAAAAATATAGTTATTATAAATTCTATATATGATGCAGCAGTTGTAAATCGTGCAGTTGGTTTCTTTCTAAATAATGGTGTTGTTGCAACAAGTTGGAGCTTCCTTAAAAGTTCTTTAATGAAAAGTCAATCTATTATTGTTAGTGATATAGATAATAATACATATAATATTGATGGTGTTGTTGCCATTGACGTTGTATCTGATATAGTTGTTGTTAAATTAGATAAACAAGTTAAGAAAAGCATTATTTTATCAACAAATGAAGTAAATAAAAATGATCCTGTAGTAACTATTACTAGTAAGAAAGGTATCGGATTAACATCAATTACAGGAATAGTATCTTCTGTTGACAATTCAATAATAAGTGTACTTCCTCTATCGAGAACAGATTGGGGATCACCTTTATTTAATTCAAAAGGTGAAGTAATAGGAGTAAATACTTCGAAATATATTGATACTGAACTATCTAATTCGTCAAATGTAAATGGACTTATAAAATTACAAAAAGAACTTAACAATGTTAGTTTTAAAGAAATTAAAGTTACTTCATTAGAAGAATTAAAAAAAGAATACTATTATAAAGATAAAAATACAGAAGAAATAAAAACTAGTATTCCAACAAGTATATGGAATAAATATAAAAAAATCGGTGATATTGAAAATACTATAATTTTAGATCTTATAAAAGCCAGTTATTATAATAAAGTAGTTAGTCTAAGATATATAAATGAAACCTCTAATTATTTAAACAATATATCATTTGCAACAGATTTTATATCTAATTTAGAATTAAATGAATATAAAAAAATATATGAAACTAAAGAAAAAGTTATATATAAAAAAGGATTTAATAAAGTTGTTATTATGAGTGAATTTGATTATTTGATTGTAATTATAGCAAATGAGGGAATTTTATGAGAGTAGAAGATTTACAAAATAATGCTATGCCTAGTAGGCAAATGGAACTTGATAAAAAAAAGAAGCTATTAAGAAGTTTATCTATAGTATTTATTATTGCTATAATAACGGTAGGATTATGGGTATACTTTTTTAAACTTAATTCATATACAAAAAAGTATGAAAATAATTATTTATCATTTAAGTACGATACTACATGGAAGGTAATAAAAGATGATAAAACATTAGTATCTTTGTCACATGAGACAAAAAGTTTTATAGATATAAATATTACTAATCTTACTAGCAATAATATAAATAGTAATATAGAAAGTATAATTGATGAAGTAAAATATGATATAGAAAAGCAAAATTCTGATTATAAACTTATTAATGAAGAAAGTTGTATAATATCTGAGAACAAGTATGAAGCTTATAAAATGCTTTATGAAAGTTCTGATTCACAGAGTTTAGTAGTAGCATTTAAAACAGATAATTATTTAGTTGTATTTAATTATACATCAAGCAACAATTATTTTGATATATTATTAGATAGCTTTCAACTTACATTAGGAAGTTTAATTTTAAAATAAAGTAGGTGTCATTATGAAAAATATTAAAATTGTTTTTATGGGTACTCCGGATTTTAGTGTACCAATATTAGAAATGTTAATTAATAATTATAATGTTGTGGGAGTTGTTACTCAACCTGATAAAGAAGTTGGAAGGAAAAAAATTATTACACCTTCTCCAGTAAAAATAGTTGCGGAAAGAAATAATATAAATGTATTAACGCCTAAAAAATTAAAAGATGAATATGAAAGCATTATTGAGTTAGAGCCTGATATAATTGTTACTTGCGCTTTTGGACAGTTAGTTCCTGTTGAAATATTAAATTATCCAAAGTATGGATGCATTAATGTACATGCTTCACTTTTACCAAAATATAGAGGTGGGGCACCTATTCAAAGGGCAATTATGGCAGGAGAAGTTAAGACGGGTATAACAATAATGTATATGGCAGAGGGTCTCGATACAGGAGATATGATTTCTAAGGAAGAAGTTTTGATTGATGATAATGATAATTATGATAGTTTAAGCATTAAACTTCAGAAATCAGGAGTAAATCTTTTAGAAAAAACATTGCCAGATATATTAAAAGGAAAGGTTAAAAGAGAAATTCAAAATAATGAAGAATCAACATATGCAAGAATAATAACAAGAGATGATGAATTAATTGATTTTAATAAATCTACACTTGAGATACATAATAAAATTAGGGCACTTGATAGTATACCTGGTGCTTATGCAATTCTAGATGGAAATGTAATGAAAATATATTCATCTAGAATGAGTGATCATATGTATTTAAATGCAAAAAATGGTCAAATTGTAAAAATATATAGCGATGGATTTGGTGTATCGACAAAAGATTCTGAATTAATTATTACGCAAATACAATTACAAGGTAAAAAAAGAATGTCTGTCAAAGATTATTTTAATGGAATAACTAAAGAAAAGTTAATAGGAAAAGTATTTAATGAGGATTTATATGAAGATAAAAAAAACTAATGACGAAAGTACAAATAAAGAAAGAAAAAAGTTTAAAATAACAGAAATTTTTACAAATAAAAGATATTATGCAATAGCTAATTTAATTTTTTATCCAATTGTTTTTCTTATATTGATTATAATTGTAAGAAATGGACAAAGTACTACACATAATGAAGTTGATAATGTTCCTAATTATGAAACTAATGTCTATGCTTTAGAAAAAATAAATGAGAAAAATTTTAATTTTAGATATATCTTGAATATTGATGATGAAAAAATTGTCTATGCTGGAAAAATGTATAATAATAAAATTTTGTTTGAAGATAAATCTAATAATAATATATATTATATTCAAGACAATTTGGTATTACAAAATATTAATGGTAATTACAGTGTAGTAGAAAATCCTGTTAAATATTTTAATTATTTTGATGTAGAATTAATAAATAAGATATTTGATAAATCAACAGAAGATGATGGCGATTATATTATTTCTATAAGCGATTTTATAAGAGTAATAAAATCAGAAGAATTTGTTGATGAAAATGAAATATTAATTGAAATAGAAAAACAAGAAAATATGATTAATAAAATAACTTTAGATTTAACGGATTATATTAATGATGTCGAGTTAAAAAATGTTAATTCTGCGACATTAGAATTAAACTATTATGATTTTGGCCTAATAAAAGATTTTAATATTAACTAAAATAAAAAAAAAGCTTGCATTTTGTTATGTTTTATTATAGAATTAATAAGTACAGCGAAATATTAGCTTTCTAATGGGCTTGTAGCTCAGCAGGTTAGAGCGCACGCCTGATAAGCGTGAGGTCGGAGGTTCAAGTCCCCCCAGGCCCACCATTAGGTATTTAAACTCGAATTATTTCGAGTTTTTCTTTTATAAAATAAAAATAGATTTTGACTAATTATTATATTCGTTTTATAATTTATTTGAAAAGTAAACTGAATAGAAAGTTGAAGTCTAAATAATGAATTTTAAAGAATTAGAATGTCCAAATTGTGGAGCAGAGTTAGAAGTTCCTGAAAATAGTAGAAAAATAAAATGCGAATATTGTAGAAAAGTTTTTGAAGTTGAAAGTACATATAATAAAGCATATGATACTGCTAAGGGTGTAATAGATGCACAAATTGACGCATCTGAAAGAATGTATGATCAATTTGAAAACACTCCAGCTAACAAGTTTTTTCGCATATTCTTTTTTATAATGTTTTTAATTGTTATTGTTATTGTCTGTTCAATTATTATTTTCAATTTTAAGGATATAGTAAATCAAAAAAGGATGAATTTAATTTCTTTTTTGAGTCTTATACTGGTGTTAATAGTTCCTTTCTTGTTAAAACATATGTAAATAAAGTTATTGAAAGTAATAACAAGAATCCTGATCATCAAATATGTGTAGTTTTAAACGGAATAGAAGAATGCGATGATGGTATCGTAAATGTCTTAAAACAGCTTGATTCAACAGAGTATAATGTTTCAATAAAATATGATAAAGATGGATTTGTTAATAAACTTGTTTTAGAAACATTTAAATAGATTTGTTAAAAAATGATATATATATATTATATACTTAAAAATATAATATATTTTTTATATATGAATAAAAAAACAACATAGTGAACTATGCTGCTAATTTTTCATCTTTAAATAAAGTTCTTTTTTCTTTACTACTAATTCTAACCCTTCTTCCATCAGCTAATCTAACTATTTGAAGATTTAGCTTTTGTTTACGGTTAGTTTTGTTTAAAGCGTGTGATCTGTTTCTAGCTTTACAATTTGGTTTTCTTCCAGTAACATTTATAGCCATTTTAATTCCTCCTTTAGAACAATTTCATTTGCTTATTAACTTTATCATATTATTTTGATTTAGTCAAATATTTATTGTTAAAATAAGCTTTTAAGTGTTATATTATTACTAGGGAGGATCTTATGTTTGAAAGTCTATATATAAAAACTAACTATACATTGTTATCTAGTTTGATATCAATAGATTCATTAATAGAATATGCTTTAAAAAATGGAATAAAAACTCTTTCTATATGTGATGATAATATGAATTCAACTATGATTTTTTATGATAAGTGTTTAAAAAATAATATAAAACCTATTATTGGATTAGATATAAAATATAATAGTAAGAATCTCCTTTTATATGCTTTAAATAACGAAGGATATAAATCTTTAATAAAGTTATCAACAATATCTAGTGAAAGAGATATTAATATAAATGATTTGAAGGAAAACAATAAGAGCGTTATATTGATTCTTCCTTATGATTCTTTTAGCCTAATAAGTGAAATTGGCTTATTTTATGAAACAAAATATATAGGAGTTTTAAATAAAAATGAAGAAAAAGATGTATTAAATAATAATTATAGTCCTGTTTTATTAAATAAAATATTATATTTAGAAAAAAAATATTCAAATTATATAAAATATTTGTTTATGATAAGGGATTCTAAATCAATAAGTGATGATGTTATTTTTAATGATAATTATAATTATTTTATTAGTAATGAAATTGCATATTCTTTAGTTAGTAAATTATCGATTGAAAATTCTATTAATATTGCATGTCAATGTAATATCAAGTTTAAAAAAAGAAATGATTTGCTTCCAGTATATGATAGTTCATTAGATTCAAATGAATATCTAACGAAACTCTCCTTGATTGGATTATCAAAAAGATTAGAAGGAAATCCGACAAATGTTTATAAAGAAAGACTAAAGTATGAATTAGATGTAATAAAAAATATGGGATTTTCAAATTATTTTTTGGTTGTATATGATTTTATAAAATATGCTAAAAAGAATAACATATTAGTTGGACCGGGAAGAGGTAGTGCTGCAGGCTCACTTGTTGCTTACACGCTTGGTATAACCGAAGTGGATCCGATTAAATATGATTTATTATTTGAAAGATTCTTAAATCCAGAGAGAGTGACTATGCCAGATATTGATACTGATTTTCCTGACATATATAGGCAAGATATAATTGATTATGTAAGAGAAAAATATGGTTTAAGAAGAGTAAGTGGAATAATTACATTTGGAACAATGGCTCCTAAACTTGTACTAAGAGATGTTGGTAGGGTTCTTAATATTCCATTAAAAACAATTGATTTATTATGCAAATGTATTCCACAGGTAACAAAGCTTAAATTAAAAGATTTCTATAAAGACAATTCTAACTTTAAAAATCTAATTGATTCTTCAGAAAAAATGACTCTTTTATACAAAATTTCTTCTCTTATAGAAGGTTTTCCAAGACATTCATCTATCCATGCAGCTGGTATAGTTATGAGTAGAGTTGATCTTGATGAAATAATTCCACTTGTTAAAAATGATGACATGTACGTATCTGGATATACTATGGAATATTTAGAATCCTTGGGTTTATTAAAAATGGACTTTTTAGGTATAAAAAATTTAACTACTATTATGAATATAATTTCTGATATAGAAAAATATGAAAAAGTTAAGATAGATTTTTCTTATATACCATTAGATGATGAAGAAACAATTAACATATTTACAAACGCAAATACTTGTGGTATTTTTCAGTTTGAATCAGATGGTATGAAGAATTTTTTAAGGAAATTAAGACCAACTAATTTAAATGATATATTTGCGGCAATCGCTTTATTTAGACCTGGGCCTGCAGTAAATATTGATAGTTATATTAGAAGAAAGAACGGTATAGAAAAGATTGAATATATTGACGAAACTTTAAAATCAATACTTGAATCAACTTATGGAATTATAATTTATCAAGAACAGATAATGCAGATTGCAAGTACTATGGCGGGATATTCTCTTGGAGAAGCGGATGTTTTAAGACGCGCGATGAGTAAGAAGAAAATAGAAATATTAAAAAGTGAAGAAGATAAGTTTATTAAAGGAAGTTTGGCAAGGGGATACACCGAGGAAATCTCTAAAAAAGTATTTAACTTAATTTTAAACTTTGCGAATTATGGATTTAATAAATCTCATTCTGTTTGTTATTCCATAGTAGCATATAAAATGGCTTATTTAAAAGCAAAATATCCTAAATATTTCTTTAGTAATTTATTATCAAGTGTAATAGGTAATGAAGAAAAAACTTTAGAATATATTAATGAAGCAAGAAAATTGGGTTTAAATATATTACTTCCTGATATTAATAAGAGTTCCAATAAATATGAGGTCGTAGATGATGGGTTACTATATCCTATTTCCAACATTAAAGGGGTGGGAGTAATTACTTGTAAAGATATAATAAATAGTAGAAATCAGAAATTTAATGATATATATGATTGTTTTTCTAAAATATTTAGAAGGAATATTAATAAAGCAATATTGGAAACTTTAATAAAATCATCATGTTTTGATTGTTTTGGATTTAATAAACAAACATTAATGTATAACTTAGATAGTTTAATAAACTATGCTCAGTTAACTAAGGATTTAGATCCTGACTTTGTAATAAAACCAGAAATAGAAATAAAAGATGAATATACAAAAGATATACTTTTATCTTATGAAAAAGAAGCTTTTGGTATTTACTTAACTAATCATCCAACAACTCTAAAAAAGTCGAAATTAGATTGTAATTATATTAATGTTGAAGATATTACTAAAAATTTTAATAAGAATGTTAATATAGTGGTATTAATAGAAAAGGTAAGAGTAACTAGAACTAAAAATAGTGATAAAATGGCTTTTCTTCTTACAAGTGATAATACTGGTCAAATAGATGTAATTTTATTTCCTAAAATATACAATCAATTTAATAATATTGATAAAGGGTCTATTATATTAGTAAATGGTCAAATTCAAAGAAGACAAGATAAGTATCAAATTATAGCCAATAAGATAAAAATATTATAATAAAAAATGATTAAAAAATAATCTTCTTTTGCATAATAAATGTGAAGGGAGATTTTTATATGATTAATTATAACGAAGTGCCAAGCATCATAAGTGAAAAAGACTTAGATTATTTATCAGATATGTTTGATTGGAATTATGGAGCCTTAAAAAAAATTAATGATTTTAGAGATAGAGCAAGTGATCAAGAAATAATTGATGCTTTAAAAGAAGGTTGTAGGCTATTTGATAGAAATTTAAATATAATTCAAAAAACATTGGGAGGACAAAATGAATAGTAAAAAAATAAGCAATCCCAAAATAGAAGTTCCAAAAGGATTGCAACTAAACGATAAAGACTATATTACTTCACTTTTATCTTGCTTAAAAGAATTAGAAAAAAATTATACTGTTTGTCTTACTGAAGCGAGTAATGAATATTTATATAATAAATATTTAAACATGTTTAATAATATTTCTTCGATGCAAAGGAGTGTTTATGAGTTGATGTTTAAAAAAGGCTGGTATTGTATTGATGAAGCTCCACAAAGTAAAATAACTGAAAAATTAACTATGTTATCTCAAGAATATGAAGATTTAGAATTGAAAAAAGAATAAAATTGAGTTTATATTTTATTCTTTTTTGTTTTAAAATTTTACTGAAAAATAAAAATTTAATTGATAAAAGAAAGTCGTTAATATCCTTTTATTCCTTCTAAGCTTTCATCATTTTCAATATATTCTTTTGTGTTAATTTCTCTATAAGTATTTTTTGTATCTCTAATGATAACTTTAGATATGCCTGCATTAATAATCATTCTTTTACATAAGCTACATGGATTAGCACCTTTAACATATGATTCATCATTATAATTTAGTCCTACTAGATATAATGTAGAATCAATCATATCTTTTCTGCTGGCAGATATAATTGCATTTTGTTCTGCGTGAACGCTTCTACAAAGTTCATATCTTTCTCCTCTAGGAATATTTAATTTTTCCCTCATGCAGTATTTCATGTCGCAACAATTTTTTCTTCCTCTTGGAGCACCAACATATCCTGTAGAAATAATTTCATCGTTTTTAACAATAATCGCACCATAATTTCTTCTAAGACATGTTCCTCTTTTTACAACAGCTTCAGCTATGTCCAAATAATAGTTATTTTTATTACGCCTTTCCATAATTAATCACCTCTAATAGTATTATATCATGTATATTTTGATAAATAAATTAAAATAAAATACATATAGTGTGTTATAATAATTTATATAAATTAAAGGAGAATTATGAAAGATAATATTTTATATAAAGTAATAAGGCCATTTTTTGTGTTATATATGAATATTGTGTACAAGCCAAAAATAATATTTAAAGAAGAAATAAATGATAATGGATCACTTATAATAGTATCAAATCACAAAAATAATTTAGATTTTATATCTATGGGATTAGTAACTAAAAGAAGTATATGTTTTCTTGCAAAAGAAGAACTTTTTCATGGAATACTTAAGCCCATTCTTAATTTATTTGGAATGATTCCAGTTAATAGAAGGATTAAAGATAAAAGTGTTTTAATTAATGCAAAAAACAAATTAGATAAAAATAGAGTAATTGGAATATTTCCTGAAGGAACATTTAATAAAACTAAGAATTTACTTGCTCCTTTTAAAATTGGTGCGGTTAAATTATCAAGAGATTGTAATGTCAGAATTCTTCCAATTGCAATAATAGGAGAATATAAAAGAGGTAATTTAAAGATAATAGTAGATAAAAGTTATTATGTTAAAAGTGACTGTCTTGATATAGAAAATGATAGATTATATAAAAAAATAGAAAAATTAATAAAAGAAGAGGGATAACATGGGTATATTTGATAAAATTTTAAAAAAAGAAAAGAGTATATGGGATAAATATTATTCTAAAGAAGAGAAAAATATAAAATTTACGGATAAAACAATTTATGAATACTTAAAAACTTGTATATCACTTGATAGATATAATAGTATTGCACTTAACTACTTTGGAAAGAAGACAACATATCGTCAGCTAATAAGTAAAGTAGAACAAGTAAGTAAGTCTCTATTAAATTTAGGAGTAAGAAGAGGAGATGTTGTTACAATATGTATGCCTAACACGCCTGAAGCAGTAGAATGTTTTTATGCAATAAATAATATAGGTGCAATTTCTAATATGATTCATCCTTTGTCTGCGCCTGAAGAAATAAAACATTATTTAATTGAATCTAAATCAAGAATTATGATAATGCTTGATTCTGTATATGAAAAAGTAGAAGACATCTTTTCTGAAACTTTACTTTATAAAGTGATAATTGTTTCAGCAAAAGATTCTATGCCAAATTTACTAAAAATTGGTTATCAAATAACAAGAGGATATAAGATAAAGAAGCCGAGTCTTAATAATAAATGTTATTTAAGATGGAATGATTTTTTATTGAGTGGAATAAATTGTGATATAAAAATTAATAATGATATGAAAAAAGATGATGTAGCTATAATTCTTCATAGTGGAGGTACAACAGGTGTACCTAAAGGTATTCTAATATCAAATTATAACTTTAATGCAGAATCTCAGCAATGTAAATATAATGTAAAAAAAGTAAGACCAAATGACAAGATATTAACAATACTACCAATATTTCATGGTTTTGGACTTGGAGTATGCATACATTGTCCTTTAACGCTAGGTGCTGAAGTTATATTAGTTCCTGAATATGATTCAAAAAGATTTTTAAGTATAATGAAAAAAGATAAACCTAATGTTCTTGCTGGTGTCCCAACACTTTGGGAATCAATGATAAGTAATAGTGGATTTGATAGTGTAGATTTAAGCTTTATTAAATATGTCATAAGTGGTGGAGATTATTTAACAGAATCACTAGAAAAAAAAGCAAATGATTTTTTAAGAAGTCATGGAGCTAATATAAGTATAGGCAAAGGCTATGGAATGACAGAGTCAGTTGCTGCAACTTGTTTTACAGTTGATGGAGTAAATAAACCAGGCTCAATTGGGATACCTATGGCAGGAAATGATTATTGTATATGTGTTCCAAACACGCAAGATAGACTTCCTTATGGGGAAGAAGGAGAAATATGTGTTAGCGGTCCAACTGTAATGATGGGATATCTAGACAATGAGAAAGAAACTAATATGGTATTGCAAATACATGATGATAATAAAATATGGCTTCATACAGGAGATATGGGCTATATTTCGCCAGATGGATTCATTTATTTTACTCAAAGATTAAAACGAATGATTGTATGTAGTGGATTTAATGTTTATCCTTCTCAAATTGAAGAAGTAATTGAAAAGCATCCTAAAGTATTGAAATGTTCAGTTGTTGGAATACCACACCCATATAAAATGCAAATACCAAAAGCCTTTATAGTATTAAAATCTGGAGAAAAGGTAAACTTGAAGATAAAGAAGGAAATCAAAGATTTATGTGAAGAAAACTTATCAAGATTTTCATGGCCTAAAGAATATGAATACAGAGAGTCTCTGCCTAAAACTTTATATGGAAAAATAAATTATAGAGAGTTAGAAAGTGAATCGATAAATGAAAAAAACTAATTTTGTTTATCAATTATTTAGAATATTAGGAACTCCTTTATTTAAATTATGGTATAATCCTAAAATAATAAATAAAGAAGTAATCCCTAAAAAGGGTGGCTTTATAGTTTGTGGAAATCATTTGCATTTTCTTGACCAATTTCCAGTTATAATTTCAACAAGAAGGACAATACATTGGCTTAGTAAAAAGGAATATTTTGAAGGAAAACATAGTTGGTTTTATAAAAGCGTAGGATGTATTAGTGTTGATAGAGATGCACATGATGGAAAAGCAAGAATTAAAGCATTAAAATATTTAAAAGAAGGAGAAGCAATTGGAATATTTCCAGAAGGAACAAGAAATAAAACTAATAAGGAATTGTTAAAATTTAAAAAAGGTGCTGTTAGAATGGCACAAGAAACTAGCGCCCCTATAATTCCTTTTGCAAGAATAGGTAAGTTTAAATTCAGAAGTAAAGATTTAGTTTTAGTTTTTGGCAATCCTATATATGTAGAAAAAAAAGATGATATAGAAGAAGCTAATAATAGATTAAAAAATGAGATATTAAGATTATTGAAAAAGTGTAAAAAAGTGTAAAATTAGAAAATAAATAAAAGTTTTCTAATTTTTTTTAATAATGTATTGTATAATAAAAATATAAAATAAAGGAGGAGTATTTTAATGAAAACAATTAAAAGTAAGAATATCATAATTGCAGTATTATGTGGCTTTATGGTATTAATGGGAGTAGGTTATGCGATGTTATCACAAACACTTACTATTAATTCAACAGCAGGTATTAGCAGTACATGGGATATTGAAATAACAAATATAAATGTTATAAATACTAAAGGTTATGCTGAAAATGATGAACAAGGGACAAGCATAGCAGCTGATAAAGTAAATGCAAACTTATCTGCTAAATTTCAGGCACCGGGAGATTCAATAACATATGAGATAGAAGTATCAAATTTAGGAACAATTGCTGGAAAAATCCAAAATATTGTCGTAAATCAAGTAGGAGAAAATCAAGATATAATAATTGTTTCAACAGACACATCAAACGGAACACTTGACTATTTAGCACCAGCAATAGGTAAAGGAACATTTAATGTAACATTAACATTTAATGAAAATGTTACAGAACTTCCAACAAGTTCAACAGGAAAGTATCAAGTTAAGAAAATGGCAAATGAAGGAGTATCATATAATTTTATTGTTCAACCATCATTTGTTCAAGCAAGCTCACAATCTGGAACAAACAGTGGAATAGATTCTGAACATTATGTTGAACCTGAATTTACAGTATTGAGTAATGGAACATTAGTCAAATATAATTATGATGAATATTATGATGAATCAAAAGGAATTGTAATTCCTGAAAGCGTCAATGGAATTAAAATAAATAGATTTTCAAACAATGCTTTGCGAAAGTTTAATGTAGCATTTAATGATGATTTCTCTACAGTAATAATATTTGCAAAAAATGACATAGAATATAATGAAATAAAAAAAGGGATAATTGAGATTTTAAGTCAGGATGGTGGAACGACAGAAAATATAGAATTCAAATATCCAAATGAATTAGAATTAACAGATGAATTCTTTGGAACATATACAAATATATATTATGACTTAGAAAAAAAAGAAGTAGCATCTGATGCTACACTTCCATTTGAAAATATTTCCTTACTTGATTTAAGAAATGTTAATATAACTGAAACCTCAGTAGTAACATCTGCTTTCTATAATTTAAATGCATATGAGATAATATTACCAAAAACTCTAGTTGAGATTGCAACTACCACGTTTTATAATTGTAATATACATATAATCACAATACCATCAAGTATTATTAAAATAGGACACAATGCAATTTTTCAAGCAGACGAGAAAGCAGAATTTATAATAAACTTTGAAAAGAGTCAAGAGGAATTTGAAAAAACTGTAGAAGTTTCTCCTACCTGGTATAATGGAAAACCAACATTCAATTTCAATTATATAATACCAAATAATTAATAATGAAAATAACAATCATATTCAATTTTGATTGTTATTTCACTTTGTTAGATATGGACTAAATTTTAATATACAATCTATTATATATATTATTATAAATATATATGTTATTAGTTTTGGTATTTTTTTAATAAATTTTTCTGATATAGGCTTAATTATATAGATAATAAATATACTAGAAATTGACCAAATGAATGCCATTTTTAGAGATGTATATCTACCAATACTAAATTTTTCCTTTGAATAATCCCAAAATGTTATCCTTAAAAACTTTTCTACTAAAAATCCACCCAAAAATTCTAATGTGCTTAATATTATAAAACCAATTAAGAATGAAATTATGAATTTCTTTAAACCAGCAAGTTTATATTTATTATTAATAAAATTATATATAAATATTGTAACAACAACGCCAAGACCATATACGGGTGTCCAAAAACCATATAATATACCACTATCACGTGATGGATTAACTATTTTTTCTATTATAAATCCTAAAATGGAGAAGATATAGAATAAATTGGAATAATACATATTAAAATCACCATTATTATATTGCATTATTCATAATATTTTTATTCAATTAATGTAAAATGTATTTTTTCTAAAATAATATTTATATTTATTAAATTTAAATATCATTCAATTATCTAAATTTATTTGAATTTATTATTATTTTGTGTTATTATTTAATAAATTGAAAACAAGTGCGAAAGACGTAATTAAATAATTATTAATAGAGAGTCTATGTTTGGTGGAAATAGATAATAATCTTAATTAAGATCACTTTCAAGTGTGTTTTATAGAAAATATAAAAACGGTAACGCGTTATAGTTTTGAGGTAATTAGAAATTAATTATGAATTAAGGTGGTACCATCCAATAAGGATCCTTATGCATGGTATCTTTTTTTAATTTTTGGGAGGAAGTTATGAAAGAAATATTTAGAGAATTATCAAGAGAAAATGCAAGTGTAGTTGAAAATCAGATTACAGAAAATTGGAAAAAAATGAATATTTTAGAAAAATGCTTAGAAAAGAAACATAAAACCTTTGTTTTTTATGATGGACCTGCGACTGCAAATGGAATGCCAGGACTTCATCACATGGTTGCTAAATTCTTAAAAGATGCTTTTTGTAAGTATCATACAATGAAAGATTGTAAGGTTTTAAGAAAAATTGGTTGGGATACACATGGACTTCCTGTAGAAGTACAAGTAGAAAAAAAGCTTGGTTTTAAAGACAAAACTGATATTGAAAAATATGGTATTAAAAAATTTAACGATGAATGTAGAAAGATAGTT
>JAQXRJ010000013.1 GCA_029218465.1 bacterium
ATCGGCATTATCGGAATTGCACTGATACTGTCTCTCTCAAACGGCGTTAACAACTACATAGTCGATATCCAGAAAAGCACGATGGTATCGTACCCGATCACCGTTGATGAAACCACGATCGACCTGTCGTCAATGATGAGCGGCGCTCAGAACAGCCATGTTGCGGAACACGCCGAGCACGAGCTTGACGGCGTTTACTCCAACGTTATCGGATTTGAGATCGCGTCCGCGATGACGACGAGCATTACGGAAAATAACCTTACCGACTTCAAAAAATATATTGACGACGAAAACAGCAAAATAAACGATTACATCGGTGAGAACGGCATCATTTATTCATACAACACAAAGTTCGATATTTTCACGCACGACCCGGAAGGGACCCTTGTCAATACTGATGGCAGCACGCTGACAGGAGGAAACGGCATGGGTGTGGGCATGAATGCCCCGGAGGCCATGATGTCTATGACGGCTGTGTCGTCTTCCATGTCGAACTTTAAGGAATTTATGCCATCGCGCGACGGAGAGGGCATCAGCGACTCTGTTCTTGACAACTACGAGGTGCTCTGGGGCAGATGGTGCGAGGGCTACGACGAGATCGTTCTGATTGTCGACAGGAACAACGAAATCAACGCCGCCCGCCTGTACCAGCTCGGTATTCTCAACACCTCCGAATACAGAGAGATCATGGAGAAGATCATGGGCGGAGAGGACGCTGAGCTCACCTCTGTCAAATGGAATTATGAGGAGATTGCCGGAAAAGAGTTCGTTCTTATCCCGGAGTGCGACAGATACATAGAAAAGGAAGACGGATCGTTTGAGTATGTATCGGATGAGACAGGGATCGAAGCTCTTATGGAGGATGCTCTGAACTTGAAAATCGTCGGTATCGTGAGGGCGACGGGTGAGGGGACGATGGCGGATGTGTCGTCACCGGTTGGCTTCACGCGCGCGCTGACGAACTATATAATCAAGCACACCGAAAACAGCGCGGTCGTCAAAGCGCAGAGAGCAAATCCCGATACGAACGTTCTGCTCGGACTGAAGTTCACTCCCTCCGATGATGAGACAAAGATCGAGGACGTAAAAACGTATATCATGTCTCTCGGCATCTCCGACAAAGCGAGTATGGCTAAGGCTCTGTTCGGCGCAGCCATGGGAGATACTATCGCATTGGCGGACGAATCGACACTTGCCGGAATGCTCGACGGGTATATGCGAGATCCCGCGGATGAAATGCTTCTCACGGTATACGACAAGTACATCGCCACCGGGACCTACGACGAAAACATGGAGCGCTTCGGGGTCGTAAGCTACGACGCCCCGTCGTCTATCTCGATCTATACGGATACGTTTGAGAACAAGGACATGGTTGCCGAATGTATCAAGGAATACAACAGCACCGTGTCTGAAGAGAACAAGATCACCTACACCGACTACGTCGGGATCCTGATGTCGTCCATTACGACGATAATTGATGTAATTTCGTATGTTCTCATCGCATTTGTCGCAGTTTCCCTTGTCGTGTCGTCGATCATGATCGGTATCATTACATACATATCTGTTCTTGAGAGAACTAAGGAGATCGGTATTCTCCGCGCGCTCGGCGCGTCGAAGCGCAATGTGTCTCAGGTGTTCAACGCTGAAACGTTTATAATAGGCCTGGGCTCAGGGCTTCTCGGCATCGTAATAACGCTCCTGCTTCTGATCCCCGGGAATATGGTCATTCACTCGCTCACGAGTGAGGTAAACGTGTCTGCTTCGCTCCCGGTGGCGGGAGGCGTAATACTTGTGATCCTCAGTATGCTCCTTACGATGATCGGCGGACTTATCCCGTCAAAGAAAGCGGCAAACCAGGACCCCGTTACCGCACTCAGAACGGAATAAAAACCGCGCTGAACAGAAAGATAAAAACAAAAAACCTCCGGATGATACTTTCATTCGGAGGTTTTCGACTGTTCGGCAAATGCGCCGGGAAATTACGCCGAAAGCGCGCGGTATAAGCGGGACCGCACAGAAAAGTGCGCTTTTTTTCATTGCAGACATGGCAATAGGCGGAATCAAA
>JAQXRJ010000014.1 GCA_029218465.1 bacterium
GATGTTTTGTTCGCAATATATGTTTAATTTTTTCATAGTCTAATTCAGTGCCCTCAAAATTACATAATGAGCATAAAGCAGAATTGACTTCTTGTTCCATCTTACATTCCCACATAGCATCCATTTTATAATAAGTAGCTAAATAGAAAGCAACATAGTCGTATAAGAAATTATCAACAACATATTTTTTTACTGCATCATTAGCAGGCATAACATAGTTCAAAAAAGTTTCTTCATCAATATCACTACAATCATGTCTTATCATATTAATCCTCCTATCGTTGTGGCATTGTAACTTAAAACAATTATTAAATCAAGTCATTTTATGTTATAATTTTATTGGGAGTTGAAAATATGGAAGTAAGAGAATTTGAAAACTTAATGAAAAAAGACTTAAAAGAAGTTTATAACGAAATATTAAAAAAGAATAATTATATATTGCCAATAAGTGCAAAATCTAGAAGTGGAGCAGAAATTAGTGATTATCTAGAGGACGGTTTTGTTGAGTATCTTAATGAACATCCACATCCAAGAATTTATAATCAAAAAGGATCACCAAAGGGAAGTACTAAGAATCCATATGATTTTTGTTTTAATTATAGAAACCCTGATTTTAATTTTGATGATTTAATATGGGGAGATATAAAAGCTACAAAGAGATCTTATGCAGATAGTAATCCTGATTTAGGAACACCGACTAAGATGATTAAGTTTATGTTAGATGGACATTTTTATTTGGTTTTTGTTTTCGTTGATTATGATGCAACTGATGATGGGCAAACATTGTTCTTGCCATATGATGATGGTGAATATGTTCATGTTATGTTTTTGAAAGACATAAGTAGTACTGTTAGAATCAATCCAAAACCTCAATTTCAAGTAAATATTCATGAGCCTGAGGAATATAGAACAAAAGAAGAATTTCTTGATTTATTTTTGAAAAAATATAAGGAATCAGTAGAAAGAATAATGAAAATTCAATTAAAGAAAAAAGAAACATTAGATAAGACTTTTGAAGAAATTAAAAAAGTTCAATTAAATGAAAAAAAGGATGATTAATTTTCATCCTTTTTTAAATAGTTATTTATATAATTAATTTCATTTTCATTAATCTCATACAAGTCATAAACAAGTCTATTTAATTCTTCCATTTTTTGAGTGCTATAGTTATTTAATAAATTATCAGAAATTTTTATAATTTCATTGAATTTGTTTTTATCTACTGCAATTTTAATTTTCTTTAAATCAGATGTTTTTATTTGTGGTGTTTTTCCGTTACCAGATCTAATAATATTATTTATTTTTGAATAAAATGTAATTAAATTGCTATTTAGTAATGCACAAGTGTATTTTAACATATCCTTTTTATCTTGTTCGCTTGATTTATAGCTTAAAATATAAATACTATTATTAGCAGCAAAATTTTCTTCGGTATATGTAGCTATTATCTCGTTCGCACTTTGTCTAATAAAAATCTTTGGAGAAAGATAAAAATCTTTATCACCTAAAGTAACTCTTTTTTTGTTTTTTATTCCAAGTTTTTCAAGTTCAACTTTAAATTCATCAGATATTTTTATTTGTAAATCGTAATCATATTCAATATATCTAGTAAATGATGGCTGTGCAAATTTTGATTTTATTCCTTTTGAACCTTCTAGATATGGGAAAATAATATTATCTGTTTTTTTATCTTTGCTTACTATGAAATCATCAGTTCTTCCTGTTAATGCACAGCAAGTTCTTAGAGCTTTTCCAGGAAAATAATAATCTAAACTTTTATGTTTATTCATTTTTGAATCAATACTTTTTTCATAATCTGAAAGAGGAACATATATTTTATAATCATTACTTTCGTTATACCATATATCTTGGTCAATTAACTTTTCTGTTTTTTCTTTATAATCAATCCATTTTGTTTTATTTGTATTTTGCTTTTTTATTAAGGATATAATTATTTGACCACTAGCCACGTCCTCAAATTCATTTAAGTTTGTAGTTATTGATTCAATATATGTGTTTTCTAAAATATATTTTCTCATATCAATATATGCAGTTTCAAAAAAAGAAATATCTATGATAAAAACTAATTTTCCATTTTCTTTTAATGATTTTAATCCTTTTTCAATGAAGAACATAATCATATTAAATTTATTATTCCCTTTTTTATTTCTTACGAAATCAAAGGTATTAAAATAGCTTCTTTTTTCTTCGGTCATGTTACGACTTCTTCTACCATACATAGTTACATATGGAGGATTGCTGATTACTAAATCAAATTTATTTTCTTCAGTATAATTACAAAAATCTATGTTAGTTATATTTAATTTTGGAAGAGTAAAATTATTGTTTTTTTCATATGCCATTTTTATATATTTGATTAGTGATGTTAATATATTTGCCTCGGTAATTTTACAAGCTAGAGAATCTAAATCATTAGCATATATATTAGTAAAAATATCAATAAGAATTTCTTCCACATTTGAATCATTTATTAGTTTTATTTTTCTTTTTATTAATTCGACTATAAATAAACCAGATCCACAACTTGGTTCTAAAATTTTTAGATTATCTAAATCTTCTTGGATTAGATTAATCATATAATTCACAACATCAGTTGAACGAGTATAGAATTGACCATAATCTTTTCTGTCATTTTTAGGAATTGATTTTTCATATATATATCCTAATATGTCTTCATCGTTACTTGTGTCAAAAAAATCAATTGCATCAATACAAGAGTTAGAATCATAATTAATGTTGTCATTTAATAAATAAGGATATACAGTTCTTAAAATATCATCACCGTTGTCTTTTTTTGTTCTTAATTTAGATATTAAAAAACAATTTATAAGAATAAAGAATAAATCTTTTTTGTCATTTATATCATGTTCTTTTGAAATGCTTGAACATATTTTACTGAATTTATCTTGATTTAACATAATATAACCTCCATTACAATTATACCATAAGAAATTAAAAAATTATTTTAAATTATAAATCACTTATTAAAGGGAAAAAGTCAAGAAAAATTATGATATAATATAAAAAGTGAGAGGTGAAAATATGAAAGTAATTAGTTTGAAAGAACCTTTTGCAACCTTAATAAATAATAAAAAAAAATATATAGAAACAAGAAGTTGGAAAACACCATATCGTGGTGAAATCTATATTCATGCAAGTAAATCAATTATTGATGATAGTATATATGGTAGACAAGAATTAGTGAAGTTAATAGGCGATGACACTATGAATTATGGAAAAATAATATGCAAATGTGAACTTGTTGATTGTATTTATATGACAGAAGAATATATAGATAAGATAAGGATAAATGAGTATCAACAATATATTTGTGGTGAATATAAAGTAGGAAGATATGCTTGGATTTTAGAAAATATTGAGCCATTATCTGAGCCAATAGTAGCAAAAGGCAAATTAAGAATATGGAATTATGAGGAGGAGAATGAGAAAAATGAATAATGTAGGAGTAATATATATATTAACAAATCCATCATTTCCACAGTATGTAAAAATTGGATATGCTAATGATGTTAATGACAGATTAAAACAACTTAACAGAAGTGAATGTGTGCCTTTTTCTTTTAGATTGTATGCATACTATGAAGTTTCAAACAGACTATCTGATAAAAAGATTCATGAGATTATTGACAATCTTAATCCAGATTTAAGGTCAATAGAAGAAAATAATGGACAAAAGAGAGTTAGGGAATTTTATGCTATGGATGCAGAAGAAGCTTACAAGATGCTAGAATCTATTGCTTCAATAAATGGATTGGAAAAAAACTTGCATAGAGTAGCACCATCTCCTGAAGAATTAGAAGATGAACAAGAAGCCGAGAAAGTTAGACTAGATGCTTTTAAATTTTCAATGTGCAACATAAGAGAAGGAGAAGAACTTGAATTTGTTGATGATCCTACAAAAAAGTGTTATGTAAAAAATGAAAAAAAGGTAATTTTTGAAGGTGAGGAATATTCTTTATCAATGTTGGCACAAATGCTTTCTAAAAAAGATTATCCACTCGCAGGACCACATTACTTCAAATATAAAGGTGAAATTCTTAACGATTTAAGAAATAGATTATCAGAAACAAAATAAAGACTACAAATTCGTAGTCTTTTTATAATTATCGCAAAAATCCAAGAATGCTTCACCAACACCACAGTTAGGGCATATCTTAGTTTTATTATCTTTTCGTGAAATGGCAGGATGACCATTGTAATGTTCTCCACAAATAGGACATTTTTGTGCATTGCCAATTAAGTTTAATTCATATACTAGACCTAACATGTGGTTAAGTGTTATAGAAAACATTTCTACAGATTCATAATCACCAGGTTTAAAATTATATGATTTCATATCGATAGAGAATAGTTGTGATTCTTCATCATAGTAGATATTAGAAATACATTCTTTTTCTCCAATCAATTTGTTATCAACAATTTTATAACCACAAAGTTTAATTAATTCTTTTTGTCTATTCGTCATCTTCATTATCCTTTCTTGATAAAAAAGACAACTTATCACAAATAACAACTAGAATGCCATTACGATTTTTAATGAAACCTCTTATTCCAACCATGTCACCAGAATGAATATGATCCAAGTAAGTTTCAAGATTAGTAAAATAAATTTCAACAGGAATGGTATCGGTCTCGTATCCGTTATCTTTATCCTTAATAATATGTTCAACAGTTACATTCATAAGAATGAATTTTTTTCTTCCATTTTTTTCTACAGTAGGATCATTAGCTAATCTACCAAGAAGATATACACAATTATGCATAAAATCAACTCCTTTCAAAAGTTGTTGTATTAATCACTTAATAAATAAAAAAAGTCAACAGTTATTGACCTTTCTTAAGATTATTAACAATATT
>JAQXRJ010000015.1 GCA_029218465.1 bacterium
CACAAAGACAGGCAACAAAAAATGCAGGAAAGATAGCAGGATTAGAAGTAGAAAGAATTATAAACGAGCCAACTGCTGCAGCATTAGCTTATGGTCTTGACAAACAAGAAAATGCACATACAGTACTTGTATATGACTTAGGTGGTGGAACATTTGATGTTTCTGTAATGGAATTAGGTGATGGTGTATTTGAAGTTAAGTCTACAGCAGGAAACAATAAGCTTGGAGGAGACGATTTTGATCAAAGAATTATTGATTATTTAGTAGAAGAATTTAAAAAAGAAAATGGTATTGATTTAACAAAAGATAAAATGGCAATGCAAAGATTAAAAGAAGTTGCAGAAAAAGCTAAAAAAGATTTGTCTGGTATGACTACAACTCAAGTTTCAGCGCCTTTCATTTCTCAAGGAGAAGATGGACCACTTCACTTAGATATAACATTAACTAGGGCTAAATTTGAAGATTTAATAAGAGATTTAGTTGAATCTACATTAAAACCAGTAAAACAAGCAATTAGTGATGCTAAAATAAGTAAAGATGAAATAGATAAAGTATTATTAGTTGGAGGATCTACTCGTATACCAATGGTACAAGAATTAATTGAAAAAGAATTAGGTAAAAAGCCATCTCATGAAGTTAATCCTGATGAAGTTGTTGCTATGGGAGCTGCTATTCAAGGTGGAGTATTAACTGGTGAAGTTGATGATATTGTTCTACTAGATGTAACACCATTATCACTAGGTCTTGAAACATTGGGTGGAGTTATGACTGTGCTAATTCCTAGAAACACAACTATTCCAACAAGTAAGAAACAAGTATTCTCAACCGCTGCAGATAATCAACCAGCTGTTGATATCCACATCCTTCAAGGTGAAAGAAGTATGGCTAATGATAATAAAACTCTTGGTAGATTTCAATTGTCCGGAATACCTGCAGCACCTCGTGGCGTTCCTCAAATAGAAGTTACATTTGATATAGATGCAAATGGTATAGTTAATGTTAAAGCAAAAGACTTAGGAACTAATAAAGAGCAAGCTATTACTATAACTTCAAGCACTAACTTAAGTGAAGAAGAAGTTGAAAAAATGAGAAAAGAAGCAGAAGAACATGCCGAAGAAGATAAAAAGAAAAAAGAAGAAGCCGATGTAAAAAATGAAGCTGAGCAAATGGTATTTCAAACAGAAAAATCTTTAAAGGATTTAGGAGATAAAGTTGATTCTAAAGAAAAAGAAGAAGCAGAAAAATTAATTAAAGATTTAAAAGAAGCGTTAGATAAAAATGATATTGAAGATATAAAATCTAAAAAAGAAAAACTAACAGAAAAAGCAATGGCTTTGGCAACTAAAGTATATGAAACTGCATCAAAGGAACAATCCGCTAATGAAACCACTGCAACTGATTCAAATGAAAAAAAAGATGATGGTGTAGTTGATGCAGAATATGAAGAAAAATAAATCATATAGAAAGTTCTAGTTTAACTAGGACTTTCTTCTAATAAAGAATAAAAATTGGTAGAAGGAGACTTTATGGCAGAAAAATTGAAAAAAAGAGAGGAAGTAAATAATAATTTTAAGTGGGATTTAACAACGATTTATAATAGTATTAATGATTTTGAAGATGATTATAAAAAAGTAAAAAAATATATTAATGATTTTCCAAAACATAAAAATATTTTTATGGAAAATGGTGAAAATTTATATAATTTATTAAAGCAAGATTGCATAATAGATGATATTCTTAATAAGCTTTATATGTATGCACATTTAAATAAAGATAGTGATACTACAAATGTAAAATATCAAAAGTTATTTGAAAGAGTATCAAACATAATTAATGAGTACAATCAAATTACTTCATTCATTGTTCCCACATTATTAAAATATGATTATTCTAAAATACAAGAATTTTATGTAGAATATCCATTATTAATTGAATTTAAATTTTCTTTAGAAAAAGTGTTTAGAAATAAGGAACATATTTTATCTGAAAAAGAAGAATGTATTATATCCAATTTACAGCCAATGCTAGAATTTCCTGAAAAAATATATGATTTGTTTACTAATGCTGAATTATGTTTTGGCAATATTAAAGATGAAGAAGGTAACATCGTAGAAATAACTGATTCAAATTTTTCGCTATACATAAAATCAAAAGATAGAAAAGTAAGAAAAGATGCATTTACTACTTTATATAATGGATATTCTAAGTATAAAAATACAATATCTTTAATGCTTGCAAATGATATAAAAGCAAATAATATTATGGCAAAATTAAGACATTTTGATACTGCAATGAAAGCCTCTCTTTTTAGCGATAATATTGATACAATTGTGTATGATAATTTGGTAAATACAGTTGAAAATAATCTTGACGTTTTGTTTAAGTATTATAATTTAAAGAAAGAAATTCTAAATTTGGATGAATTTCATTTATACGATATATATGCACCATTAATGGAGAATGAATCAAATAGATATACTTTTGAAGAAGCAAAAGAAATTGTAAAAAAAGCTTTATCAATTTTAGGTGATGAATATTCTAATAATTTGGATAAAGCATTTAATGAAAAATGGATCGATATTTATCCAAATGTTGGAAAAGTGAGTGGAGCATATTCTTCAGGCTCATATTCTACTAATCCGTTTGTTTTATTAAACTTTCAAGGTGAATTAAATGATATTTCAACTTTAGCACATGAACTAGGTCATTCAATGCATAGCTATTATTCTAGAAAAAATAATACTTATCAGGATTCGCAATATAAAATTTTTGTTGCAGAAGTTGCATCTACTGTAAATGAATTATTACTTTCAAACTATTTATTAGAGCATAGTAAAGATAGAAATGAAAAATTATCTATATTAAATAGATTACTCGAACTTTATAGAACAACAATTTATAGACAAACAATGTTTTCATCTTTTGAAAAGGAAATATATGATAAAGCATCAAACGGAGAAATTTTAACATCTGATGTAATATGTGATACATATTATGAAATTAATAAAAAGTATTTCGGGGATATTGTTGTAGTTGACAATGAAATAAGATACGAATGGGAAAAAGTTCCACATTTTTACTATAATTTTTATGTATATAAATATGCAACTGGGTTATCTGCTGCTTGCCATATAGTAAATAGAATTTTAAATAAAGAAAAAAATGCTGTATCAGATTACATAAGGTTCTTAAAAAGTGGTGGTTCAATGTACCCACTTGATGAACTTAAATTAACTCATGTCGACATGACAGATAAGCAAGTAATTGAAAGTGCCATTAAAATGTTTGATGATGCAATAGAAAAATTTAAAGAACTTTATAAAGAAAAATAATATTAGAGAAGAGTGGTAAAATGGAAAAACGTGATTATTATGAAGTTTTAGGAGTAGAAAAAAATGCTTCACAATCAGAAATAAAAAGTGCTTTTAGACTTTTAGCTAAAAAATATCATCCAGATGTTTCTAAATAAGAAAATGCAGAAGAAAAGATTAAGGAAATACAAGAAGCCTCTGCTGTTTTATCTGATGAACAAAGAAGAAGTCAATATGATCAATTTGGTCATGCTGCATTTGATCAATCATATGCTGGTGCAGGAGGATTTGGAGGATTTGATTTTTCTAACTTTGACTTTGGTGATATATTTGATAATATATTTGGGAATGGTTTTGGATTTGGTAGTTCTAGATCGTCCTCAAGAACAAGAGCATCAAGAGGTTCAGATAGACTAATAAGAATGAAAATTACATTTGAAGAAGCTGTATATGGCTGTAGCAAAGACATAACACTTGATATAAATGATACTTGTCCTAGTTGCAATGGTAAAGGAGGCTTTCATGAAGAAACATGTCCAAAATGTCATGGTAGTGGAACTATAACAACAGAACAACGTACAATTTTGGGATCATTTATGACTAAGACTACTTGTCCAAGTTGTGGTGGATTAGGAAAAAGCTATAAGGAAACATGTGCAAGATGTAGTGGTAGAGGTTATACAAAGTCAAGAAAAACAATATCAGTAAATGTTCCATCAGGAATAGATAATGGCAATAGACTTAGAATTTCAGGCAAAGGTGAGCCAGGCCAAAATGGAGGTCCAAACGGTGATTTATATTTAGAATTTATTGTAGATGAACACAGATTCTATCAAAGAGATGAAAATGATATTTATTTGGAAGTTCCTTTAACTATAACTGAAGCAATATTAGGATGTAAGAAAGAAATTCCAACCATACAAGGCAATGTAACACTAACTATTCCAAGTGGAAGTGAAAGTGGAGACAAACACAGGTTAAAAGGAAAAGGAATAGAGAATACAACAACAAAAAGAATAGGCGATATGTATGTAGTATTAAAGGTTTTAACACCTAAAAAATTGTCAAGAGATCAAAAAAAGCTTCTAGAGCAACTATCAAATACTGATTTAACAGACTCTGAAATTAAAAATTTTGATAAATTTGTGAAAAATAATAAGAGGTAGAGATACTTCTTTTTATTTGATTTTTATTTGATTATGATTGACCAACATAAATATATATGATATATTTATTATAGTAGGAAGGTGTTGAATAATGAAAAAAATAGTAGGAATATTTCTTGCAATTGTATCATTAGGATTAATAGGATTTGGTGTATACAGTTTATTGTTTTCTCCAAAAACATTAATGTTAACTTATATGCAAAAAGAATTATCAACTGTTAAAAATTTATCTCAAGAAGAAAATATAACAAAAGAAAAGATATCTACAACTGGATCTTTAAAAATGTCTGAAGAAGAAATATCCGTAAAAGGAGATACATATTTGGACAATGAAAATTTAAAATATTATTTAAACTATATAGTTAATTACATGAATGCTGATATACCTCTTCAAGTGTATTTTGAAAATAATAAATTGTATTATAAGTTTTTAGATCAATTTAATTACTTTGAGCTTTCAGAAAATAATAATGAATCAAACATAACAAAAGAAGAACTAAATGAATTAGGTAATATATTAAATGAGTCCTTAAAAGATGATTTGGATAATAAATTATTTAGTAAAACAAACTCATCAATTACAGTTAATAATAGTAGTATAAAAGCTGATAAGTATAGTCTTAAATTTACAACACAAGATTTTTATAATTATTTAAATAAATTATTAACAAGAATAGATTCAAATACTAAAATTTCAAATATAAAAAAGATGCTATTTAAAACTAAATCTAAAACTGAAATTTTAAATTCATTTAAAACAAATGTTGTTGATGAAATTGGAAAAGATAAAGACTTTATAGAATATTCAATTTTTGTTAGTAATAATGAAATTGTTAGAAATGAATTAAAAACAATTGATAAAGAAAATACACTAAGTATTATATTAGATTCATATAATAAAGGAAACAACAAATACAAATATGAATTAAGTATTAATGAGAAAGATTCAGTTTTAGTAAGTGGTTTTTATGATGAACAAGATAATAATTCGACTTTCAAGTTGACTGTTGATAGTTATATAGTTGATGGTTCAATTAATAAAAGTGATAATAGTGAGACTTTAACTGCATCATTATATGAAAAGACTGCTCCAAATAAAATTTTAGGAAAACTTACTATTTCTGAAAAAGAAATAACAAAAAACAGTGAATATGAAACAAATATAACTATTAGTATACCAGATTTAGATACGACATTAACTTTAAACAATAAAGTAAAATTTAATGAAGAAGTTCCTAAATTTGACACAACAGGTGCAAAAAGGCAAGAGTTAGATCAAAGTTCATTAAATAGCTTATTATAGTTAATAAAAAATTTGAATTAAAAGTTAGAGTTCTAACTTTTTTTATATATAAAACGATAAAATATAAAATTAATGTTAATAATATTTAACAAGACATTTAAATATTTAATATATTTATCTATAGAAAATTGCTAATAAGTATAAAAAATATAACATTTTTAAAAATTATATGTTATAATATTTTTGTAATCGCGATAATTAGGACATAGTAATAGATAATATTTATTTTAAGAGAGTTACTTGTATGGTGAAATAGTAACAATAAATACCTATGAATTCACCCTATAGCATTTATTAATAATAAACGTTACTCGCGTTAAGAGACTAAGTGTATAGACATTCTATAAACTAAGGTGGTACCACGGTAATTCGTCCTTAGAGATAGGGTGTTTTTTTTGGGAAAGGAAGATCACAATGAATAAAAAAATTGAATTAATTAGGTCAAGTTTAGAAAATGATTTAAATAATATTGATAATATTTCTAAATTAAATGAGATCAAAACTAAATATTTAGGTAAAAAGGGGCTTATTACAGATTTAACTTCTAATATGAAGGAATTATCAATCGAAGAAAGAAAGGAAGTTGGGAAAGTATCTAATGAATTAAGAGCTGAAGTTACAAATAAATTAGACGAAATATGTAAATATTTAGAAGAAAAATCATTAAATGAAAAAATATCTAATGAACAGATAGATATATCACTTCCATCTACTATATCTAAAATAGGTGTTCCTAACATTCTTGAAAAAGTTGTTGAAGAATTAGAAGAACTTTTAATGTCTATGGGATACGATGTGGTTGAAGGACCGGAAGTAGAGAAAGATTTATATAACTTTGAACTTTTAAATCTTCCAAAAGGTCATCCTGCAAGAGATGCTCAAGATACATTTTATATTGATGGAGATACATTATTATTAAGAAGTCAAACTTCTCCTGTGCAAATTCGAACAATGCTTTCTAATGAAGCAAAATCGCCAATTAGAATTATATGTCCGGGTAAAACATATAGAAGAGATGATGATGATGCGACTCATTCCCATCAATTTAATCAGATGGAAGGTTTGCTAGTAGATAAAAACATATCACTTGCAAATCTTAAAGCTACGTTTGACATAATTGCAAAAGAAATGTTTGGAAATGATTCTATAACAAGATTCAGACCAAGTTTTTATCCTTTTACTGAACCTTCAGTTGAAATGGATATTTCATGTTTTAATTGTCATGGAGATGGATGTAATATATGCAAAGGAACTGGCTGGATTACCATAGGTGGTGCAGGTGTTGTACATCATAATGTATTGGACAATTGTGGATATGATTCTAATATATATAGTGGATTTGCCTTTGGATTTGGAATAGAAAGAATTGCAATGCTTAAATATGGAATTACTGATATAAGAACATTCTATACAAATGATTTAAGGGTTAATCCTACTTTTGATAGAAAGGAGTGTGACTAAGATGATTTCAATGAATTGGGTAAAAGACTATGTTAATTTAGATGATGTAGATTTAAAAGATCTTGCTAATAAAATTACTAAAGCTGGAGTTAATGTTGAAAAAGTAATCGAAAATAAAATTGATAATTTAGTTATTGGTAAAGTTTTGGAATGCATTAATCATCCTGATAGTGATCATTTACATGTTTGTAAAGTTGATACAGGTAGTGAAATATTACAAATTGTTTGTGGGGCACCTAATGTTAGAGTTGGTTTAAAAGTAATCGTTTCTTTAGTGGGCGCTATATTACCAGGTAATTTTGTAATTAAACCTAGCATCATTAGAGGAATAGAATCTAAAGGAATGCTATGTGCATTATCTGAATTAGGTTTAGAAGAAGAAACTCCTGAAAACAGAAAGAAAGGTATATATGAAATGCCAATTGATGCTCCAATTGGAAAAGATCCCTTAGAATATCTTGAGTTAGACGACACATTATATGAGCTTGATTTAAATCCAAACAGAAATATAGATTGTACAAATCATATTGGATTTGCATACGAAGTTGCTAGTGTGTTGGGCCGTAAAGTAACTATGCCTAATATATCTACAAATCCAATATTAGAAAATGTTAAAGATTATTTAAGTGTTAATATTAATACATCTAATTGTACAATGTATAATGCGAAAATGGTTAAAGATGTAGTTATAAAAGAATCACCTGATTTTATTAAAAATAGACTTATTGCAGCTGGTATGAGACCAATAAATAACGTAGTTGATATATCAAATTATGTAATGCTTGAATATGGTCAGCCACTTCATTTCTTTGATAAAGATAAATTAGGGAATAAAATAGAAGTTAGAATGGCAAACAGTGATGAATTTATTACCACATTAGATGAAAAAAATAGAACATTAACAAATGACGACATAGTTATTACAAATGGTAAAAAACCTGTTTGCATAGCAGGTGTTATGGGTGGAAAGAATAGTGATATTGATGAAAACACAAAAGATATTGTTATAGAAGGCGCAATATTTAATCCGCTTAATGTAAGATATACATCTATTAGATTAGATTTAAGAAGTGAAGCATCTCTAAGATATGAGAGAGGATTAAACTATGAATATACAACGCTTGCTATAGAAAGAGCATGCCATTTACTTGAAAAATACGCTGATGGTAAAGTATTAAGTGGAACTATAACAATAGATAAAGTTGAAAAAAGAGTTAAAAAAGCGGAAGTAACTAAAGAAGATATCAAGTCGATATTAGGAATAGAAATGGATAACTCAGATATTGAACATTCTTTAAATAATTTAGGATTTAAATACAAATTATATAATGATATATTTACTGTTGAAATTCCTAATAGAAGATTAGATGTTGAAGCACATAAACAAGACTTAGTTGAAGAAATAGGAAGACTCTATGGATATGATAATATAGATTCCTTATTACCAGATGGTCCAACAAAACCAGGAAAATATGTTGGAAATGTTAAATATAGAAAATTAATATCAAAAAGACTTAGATCTTTAGGATTAGATGAGGTAAAAACTTATACTTTAGTAAGTGATGAAGAAGCAAATATGTTTAATTATAATAAGCAAGATACAATTTCTTTATTAAAACCAATGAGTTCCGATAAAAAAAACATAAGACAAACTCTTATACCATCATTATTAAAAGTAATTGACTATAATAAATCCCGTGGTTTAGACGATATGTCTATATATGAAATATCTAACGTATATTATAATAAAGATGAAGAAGAAACTAAAATATCCATTGCACTTACAGGTAAATTTATCTATAATAATTGGAATAATGTAAAAATTAATTCTGATTTCTATTTACTAAAAGGAATGGTAGAAAATTTATTTAATTACTTAGGTTTCAAAAATAGATATAAATTTGAAAAAAAAGAAATAGATGGAATACATCCTGGTATATCTGCCGAAATATTGCTTGATAAAGAACCAGTAGGATATTTAGGAAAAGTTCATCCATTAATCTCAAGAAAAAATGATATATACGTATGTGAGATTAGTTTAACCAAAATAGTATCGAAAAAAATTAAACCAATTAAATATAAGGAAATATCAAAATTTCCAAGTATTGAAAAAGACTTGGCCTTCATTGTAGATAAAGATGTATTATCATCAGACATAGTAACTGTAATTAAAAAAGCTGGAGGAAAGCTATTAACTGAAATTAGTGTATTTGATGTGTATGCAGGAGAAAATTTAGAGATTAATAAAAAGTCTATAGCATATTCATTAAAATTTGAAGATCCAACTAAGACTCTTACAGAAGAAGAAGTAATGCGAGTATTTAACAAAATAATAGAAGAAGTCGAAACTAAATTAAATGCAAAAGTAAGAGATAAATAAAAAAATTATATAATAGTATAAGACTAGTAGAAAAATCTACTAGTTTTTTGTCGTTTTTTATATATATTTGAAGATTAATTATTTAATTTTGTTATATATAATTTTATAAATTGAATCATAATAATTATAGAAAAATATTTTTTCATTGACAAAACATTATTTTTAATTTACTATATTAAGCTGTATCAAAAAGATACTTTATAAAAAGAGGGATAAAAATGAGAAATAATAAAAAAATTGGCTTAGTATGTTGTATTTTTTTATCACTTTTAGTTTTCTTTCTTTTTAATAAAAATATTATAGATACTATTCGTGTTGATAATGTCAATACTATTAATGAAGTAGCTAAAGTAGATGAGATATTAAAAAACGACGATAATAATTATAATGAAAAAGATTTGGAAGAAAAAAATGATATTGTGGGTTCTATAAAAATAAGCGGAACTAATATAAATAATAAAATTGTTCAAACAAATAACAACATTTATTATTTAAATCATAATATTAATAAAGAAGAAGACTACAATGGTAGTATTTTCCTGGATTACAGAAATAAAAAGGGAGATAGAAAATATTTAATTTATGGGCATAACTCTAAAACGTTAAAGAACGCTTTATTTCATGATTTAGAGAAGTATGTGGACGCATCATTTTATGAAAAAAATCAATATATAGATTTAGTCTTAAATAATGAAAAAAGTGTATGGCAAATATTTTCTGTTATGATTATTGATAAGAATATTAATAAGCATATGAAAATAACTTTTAACGATGAGGAGTGGATAGAACATATAAGTTGGATGAAGAATTTATCCATTTATAATACTGAAGTTGATGTTAATGTATCTGATAAAATCTTAACACTACAAACATGTTATTATAAACCAAATGATTCTTTTCTAATAATTAATGCCAAAAAAATATAAGGAGGATATATGAAAAAAAGTATTAAAGAAAAATTTAATAATGCAATGAAGATATTATTTGCAATTATTACATTGATTACTAGTTTTGGATATACTTCATTAGCACTCGCATTACAACCAACTGTAAATAAAGGTGATGTAGTAGATTCTAGTTATTCAACTGGTTCAATTAGCAATGAAGGTGATGTTAAATTTACCAAAAAGGTAACAAAAGATAATACTTCAGAAGATATTTACGAAATAACTCTTAGCGTAGAAGGAAAAGAAAAAACAGTTAATGAATCAAAAACTGCTCCAGTATATGCTGTGGTAGTATTTGATAAGTCTGGAAGTATGGAAAATTATTATTGTGATTATATAACTTCAATATTTAATGGATGTAATTGGGGTGACTATATTAAAAAAATGGATAATGCAATAGATGGAGCTAAGAATTTTGCAACATCTCTATTATCTTCATTTAGTAATGCACAAATTGCATTAGTTACATTCTCAGATAAAGCACAAACAGTAAGAGGATTTAGTAATTCTAACTTAAATGATGTTAATTTTGGAAAGGCTAGTGGAAGTACAGCTTTAGGTGCTGGGATTTCTCAAGCAACTAATTTATTAAATAGTGTAAAAGTTGATGCAAATAAATACATTGTAATAATAAGTGATGGTGAACCTACAACAAGTAATCATACATCTGCTGCAAATATAGCAAAGGCTAAAGGATATGAAATATTTGCAATTGGATATGAAGATGATGGAAAAACTTTGAAAAGCTTAGTTTCAAATCCACAAGACAAACATTATTCCGATGGAAATGCATTTAATATTTCAGAAGTATTTACTGATATAGTTGGAAATATAGAAGTAAAAATTCCAGCAGCTACAAATGTCACAATTACTGATTCAATTGCAGAAGGATTTACGTATGTTGATGGAAGCGCAAATCCATCAAATGCAACAGTAAATGGCAACATAATTTCATTTAAATTAAGTGAAGTGCCTGCTGAAGGAAAAACAGTTAGTTTTAAAATTAAGGCTACTAATCTAAAAGAAGGATATAATATAACAAATGATTTTGCAAAAGTTGAATATACTGATGTAAATGGAAAAAATGATTCGAAAGAAATTATAGATAGTCCTAAAGTTTATTGGGAAGAAGATAAATATGCAATAACAGTAAATTATTACAAAGATGAAATAAAGGCTTCAAATTTATTAGGAACAGTTTCAAGCAAGCCAATTTATAAATTAAATGATAAAATAGATAGTTCTTTGATAGATGTTAATGCTAAAAAAACATTAGTAGGTGAAGGATATCAAGACGGTGTAATTGCAACTTCAATGCCATATACAATTATAAATAATGAAAATATTATTAATGTAGTTTATGTAAAGAAAAATGATTTATCTTATACTGTTGAATATTACAAGGATACTACCAAAATATCAAAAGATGAAGAAAACACATTTGGAAATCAAACATATCATAATCAAATATTAGAAAACGAAATAGAAAAGAATAAATATAAACCAATTTTAGGATATCAAAATGGTATAATAGAGACAACAATGCCATATACAATTCAAGATGGTGAAAATAAAATAATTGTAAGATATAATAAAAGAACAGATATGTCTTATACAGTTAAATATGTTGAAAAAGGTAATGGATCTATTTTAGATGATGAAATAAGAACTAATAAAACTTTCCAAGAAACTTACACTGAACTAGCTAAAGATGCTCCATTTGGATATAGACTTATTGGAAATGATACTCAAAATATATTAATTGATGAAGATAATAAAATTTTAACATTCTATTATGAAAAAAGAGATGATTTTAAATATACCGTTAAATATTTAGATGAGGATGGAAATACATTAAAACCACAAAAAGTTGTAACAAATAAAAAATATCTTGATACGTGTACAGAAAAAGCAATAAAAATAGATGGATATAATGTTATAACAAATGATAACAATCCAAATCCTAGAACAATAATAATTTCACAAGAAGATATGACGATAACATTCTTTTATACAAAAAGAACTGATTTAACTTATAAAATAAATTACTACGAAGATGATATTAACGGAAAACTACTTGGAACTGAAATAATTGAAAACCAAACTTTTGATGAATTAATTAATATATCTAGTATAGATGTAAA
>JAQXRJ010000016.1 GCA_029218465.1 bacterium
CCTTGGGGTGGTAGAGGCCGCAAGTTCAAGTCTTGTCACTCAGACCAAATTCAAATAATCCGAACTTTTTTCTGATAGGAGAAGGGTTCGGATTATTTCTTTATATACGGTATCCTTCCGGTGTGAGAAATTGTTCGAACTCCGACGATGAACAATAAGCCTCACGGCTATTGAAAAATACATACTTGGAGGAAAAAAGTTATGAAACACCAAAACGAAATCACCTACACCGAAAGAGACGGAATCCTTTATCCCGACCTTTCCCTTCCCGAACAAACCGACTGCCCTATCGGCAAATACGGACAGATGCGACTCGACTATTTGAAGGAGCACCGCAGAGGCACATACACTACCCTGCTGACCGAAGGAAGATTATTGGCACACTTGTCTGCCATAGATCAGGAAGCACGCTCACAAGTCGAATATCTGACCGCAGAGTTAGCCAAGAAGCGCGGCATCACTAAAGAGCGCAAAGTCGCTGATCCTCTCCGATGGGTGCAAGAGATGAACAGCGCGAAACAAAGCGCGGAGGAAATCGTGCTGAATGAGATAATTTATAACTAAAGAAAATTACCGCCGGGAGTAACCAAGATGGTTACTCCCGGCGGTGTTGTTATTAACCAATTTTATATCCCTCTCCCATGTGCAAAAAGGTCGCTTCATTCGGCTCGAACATTTCTTCGATCTGCCTAAGATGTGACACCAATATCCATCTGATATTGAGAGCAGAAAAATGTTTTAGCAGATGATACAGACCTTCCGCACCTTCTGCGTAGGCGGTGCTTTGAAATGTTTCGTTGAGGAATACAAGCGAGTTTTCTTTCAAGGTATCTACCATTGCGGCAAGTTCGCGTACCTCTTGCTCAAAGCGTCCTGCGTCGTTGCCCTCAAAGAATTCCTTCTCTGATTCGGAAAATTGAGTTGCAAGTTGCGAAAAAAGTGTGATCTCCGCGCTTTCACATGGGATCGGCAATCCGGCTTGAGCAAGAACTTGCATTGTTCCAATAGAACGTAAATACACCGTCTTACCGCTACCGTTGTTTCCAAACACCAACAAGCCACCGTTATTTTGTTCAAGCATGAAATCATTAGGAATTACATCCAAAGGATTTGGCTTTGTCATTAACAAATACAGATCGTATAGATTCTTGACAGTTACGCTTTTGTCCGTCGTAAAGTTAGGATAGCATAGAGGGATGTTTTTTGCGGATAGCGCATTGATATACTTGAGTGCCACGTCATAAAAGACAAGTTCTTGACCGATTGATCCAAAACGCGAAAAAACCTGTTCTGACATGCTACTGAATAGTTTTGTCAGATCCGAAAATGACGCAATGGCAAGGCTTTCAAAATATCCGTCTTTGGAAGGATTTACACGTGCGCAGGGGTAAGTTGCTTCTTCCGCTTTTTTGAAAAGCGAAAAGCCCTTCTTTTTTATATCCGGATCAGTCACGTGAATATATCTGTGATCGATCAATGCATATTCTTCAATACGACCTTCATCGTTTAAGGTGAATTTATAATCCCAATACCCGCTTGCGCTGAAATTCTCATACTTGGAACAGAACATCATCAGTTTTGAGAACTCGGGATTTTCATATAGCTCCTTGCAAGCTGTGAAAAGACTTTTCAATCCATTAGATTTCAAATCGAATTTTGCCAACAGCTCGCCGTATGCTTTTACAAAAAGCAACGCACGTTTGAGACAAAGTGCCTGCGCTCCGAGAATATTCTTCAAAGCCGAAGAGGATGCCGTTCCCGTGACATTCAAGCGGTATTCTTCCTTGCCCGCATCCTTTTGCATTCCCCTCAATCCTTCAAAACGAGCCGAGAGTGATATGAATTGGTCAAGCAAAGTTGGATTGTTTTCAAAATCCTTTAGCACCTCTTGGCGGTACAGGATTTCATTTTTGTCATCGGTCAGATTTGACACTACGGACAAAAAGCGATTCCGCTTTTTGACATCAACACAAATATGTGAAAAGGAACGGTCAAGCGAAAGGTGATACAAAATTCTTTCGGATATCGGCTCGGCTTTGGACGTACGTTCGTTCAAGTAAAAAATACTAATTGCCATTTCCGTACCTCCTTGCCTCTAAAGAATTCTTATCAAGTCCGTATTTTTTGAGAATATCGACAGCATAAGATGAAGCACTTCCTTTAGACCGTACAATACGGAAGGTACGCTTGTTTTCGTCCATTGAATCCACCTCTGCCGAGAGCACGGGATAATCAAGGGACATCACCTCATGGAAATGGGTAACATATAGACCAAAATGGCGGTGTTCACCTATTTGGGTAGCCGTGTCTTTGAGCAATTCAAATCCACGCCTATCATCGGTGCCACTGAAGGTTTCATTGAAAAGCAAAAAGGCAACCTTGTCTTGTGCCGCTTTCAGCATTTCTTCCGTGCGTCTGCGTTCCTCATCGAGCCTGCCCGTATTGTCAAAACGCTCGTCCTTCGGAAAATGCGATAAGACGATATCAAACGGATATATTTCCGCTTCCTTCGCAAATACGGGACATCCCGCAAGAAACAAGATCAAATTAACACCGACAGCGCGAAGATAGGTGGTCTTTCCGCCGCCATTTGCACCAAGGACAAAGCAAAAGGCTTCATCCTCTGAAAAATCAGCATCGTTGGGAACGATATTCTCGCAATTCTTTGCCAAGAGCGAAACGTCATACAGCTCTTTTGCATTATAGAGCGGTTCTTTTGCTATCTTGGCGTTAGTGTGCGGTATACCGACCTTTTTTGCCTTTTGTATCAAGCCGTGTATCTCCAAAAAGAACTTGATTTCGGAAATATACGAGGTGGGCTCGTAGAAATCAACGTCATCGTATTTTGCAATCTCCGCCTCGATCTGCGCAATCTGATCGGCATATAGTCTGCACATTGCATCCGAGAGCGACAGATTGATTTTGGCGTTCTGCTTCTTCTTTTTTGAGATGGTAAATCCAAGCTTTTCCGCGCAAGCAGAAATGTTGTCAATTTCGCTTACGGCATCGTAATCGGGTGTGAGCCAATTCTTATCAGCAAAGGACAAAAGACCTGCACTCATTTCGTGAAGCAGGCTTTTTATCTTTTGTTCCGATTGTTTCATGCCGGAAAGAATGCTAATCTTATCCGCTGAAGAATAATAATCAGATACCTCTGCGAACAATGTTCCGAGGTTGCTCATTGATGCAAGAGCTTCGCAAGATTCGATATATGCTTCAAGCATTTCCGCTTGACGGTAGTACCTATCAAGCGGAATCTTGGCATAGTTCAACAAATGCAGCGCCCTCTCGATTGTAAGCAAGGTAGAAAGCAGTTCTTCTACTTGCAAAAGATTTTCTTCTCCGTCGAGCAGTGCGAATAGTTCGTTTCGACGCATGATCTCATTTTGATTACAGGGATTTTGTAACACAGCCATCGTCTGTGCGCTCAAAATCTTATCAAGTTGCAGATCGGAAAAGAGTGTTTTCGGCAATACAGTTGTGTTGCATTTATGTATCAATCGCGGTGCAGTTATCATAAAGCACTCTCCAAATCTCCCAAAAGCCGAGGTAACGAATCAATCTCCATACCGTTCACGATATCGCCCGCCCCCACGATCACCTCACTGCCGTGCTGCGGCTGACGACGAAATTCCATCGAAACGGGATTGACTAACAGAACACGCCTTGGAGTTTTGATTTCCCATTCGTCCTTATATCTGTATCGGAAATCATACGTAGGCATCGGCTTGAGCTTTCCGTTGATTGGGAAACGAATACCTCCACCATATGAAATCAAAGCAATAAAGTTGCGTATGAAATATTCTCCATTTTCTTTCAAGACCAAAACAGACATTCTTCTCGGCATACCAAACAGCTTAATCGCAAAGACCTCGTTTGCGGTTTCTATGTAAAGGTCACATTTTTTTGCTTGCTTACTTCCAAGAAACCATAACGGATGTGTTGCGTGAATTTTATAGCCTTTGCTGTGGCAGAGACTTTTGATTTTGCCGGCGCATTTCAGTCGTTTGAAAAAGCAACGGATATACGGAAAGAAAGCAACAAAGGTGACAATGCCTATCAGAGCATACCAAAAGTCCATTTACATATCCTTCTTTCGGTATGCAATATAAATCAGGGGTGTTTTGCCAACCACAACGGGATACGGCAAAAAATTTTGGTTCACGATAGCAAGGAGCTGTGCTTTTACATATGCTCCCATCGCGTTTGCATGAACAAAATATTCTGCTTCGTCCACATGCTTCGGAACGCGGTTCTTGGTCTTTGACCAAAGCTTGCGAAGATCATCGGAAAGCAATTCAAAAAGCTCCTTCTTGATCTCCTCGCAAACGGGATTCCAATGCTTTGTCACCTCGGTAAAGGGCAATGCGGGAATATCAAGTTTAATCTCACCGTCTGCACCACGCTTCAAAATACAAAGCTTTTCAAATTCGGGAATCAGCTCGTAAAGAAGTTGGTTATCGGTCTTTACGTCACAAGGTAGGAAGGAAGCGTAAAAGCGCAGTATACTTTGCAGAGAGCATCTGTATTTGAACTGATTATATGCCCAATGCGCCTCTCCGAAAAGCGATTGGCAATCGAACATCTGACAATCAAATTTGCCGTCATTGTTTGAACTGTAACCAACGTATACGGGTCCGGAGCCATCATAAGGATTATCACGGATTTGATTATGCTCGTATACGGTAACTGTCGCAAGCCATCTGCCCGCATCGGGACGCTCAGGCGGTTGCTTGGGCGTATTTTCCACGTCGGGGCGACTCTTGCGCAAAACATCGTGAAGCATTTGATTCATGATAAACAACAGCATGGTTGCTTTTTGCTTGTCAGACATCTCCGTAAACGCATCACGCCGAGTCAGAGGTTCAAGATGCTTCCAAACAATCTCCCATACGCGAGAAGCATATTTATCGGCAAGCTTTTCCTGCGCAGGGATATCACCAAAAGCATCCTCATATCGTTGCACAAAGCAACGTGTATAAACAAGTCCGCCCGAGGTTCTGCCCATCAGCTCCCCTTTGATCAGAACCTCAATGATAGGCTCAATATATGCGCTGGGCATACCCATCGTATCGGCAATACCACGCACTGATACAGGATTTTCATACGCCAAATTCAAAATATTAGCTTCGATATCCGAGCGCATAAGCGAGAACGGTTCACCATTAAGCCCGCCGTTGCCCCATATACCAATGGAGGCGGTTTTAGGCTCATAACTGATCTGCGAATACTTTTCCATATTTTCAAGTCCCTCTCTGATCTGATCTCTGGCGGTAGAAAGACGGGATAATACCGTTCCGAGCGGAATACCAAGCTCTTTTGAAATGTGTAC
>JAQXRJ010000017.1 GCA_029218465.1 bacterium
ATAATTTCTTCTTTTTCATAAAAAAATACCGAATCATTAGTCATACTACACTCTGCCTTATCAATCATTACTTCATTAAAACCTGTATTATATACACCAGGTTCGATTAAAGAAACCTGAATATTGCTATCAATACATGCAAGTTCTTTTTTTAAACACTTACAAATCATAATAAGAGAAGCTTTTGTAGAACAATAACTTCCTAAAAAATTAATAGGTATGACACCAGCTATTGAAGAAGTAATAATTAGCTTAGATCTTTCTTTTTTATTAATTCTAGCTTTTAAAAATTTTTTCGATAATTCCAAAGTAGAAAACAAATTAACTTCAAAATTTTTTTTAACATCCTCAATATTTAAATCTATTATTGAACCACCTATACCTATTCCAGCATGATTAATTAATACATTAATAGTTGAAAAATCAATTTTATCTATATCCTTTTTATCAGTAATATCTAATTTTAAAACAACAATACCTAATTTCATATTTTTTAATTTTTTTCTAAGTATTTCACATTCCATTTCTGTATGTGTTGTCATAATAACTTCATGTCCTCTATCGTATAAACTAATTCCAGTTATAAAACCTATTCCGCTTGTTGAGCCTGTTATTAATATTTTCATATAATCACCAGTAATATTATTATCAAAAAAAGATGAAATATGAAATTTTCATAATCATCTATTACGCTTTTTTATATTCTTTAATTTTTTTCTATTCTTTTTAGTTAATATACATGTTAATATAAATATCCATGAAGCAATAACTATACCAATTGCTAAATAAAAATTAGTATAAATATTTTTTTCAATGATATCTTCATCTAATATTTTAAAGCTTTTTATAACATTCATAATAGTTTCAGAATTTGGTTCTTCTTTATCATTAGAAGTTACAATCAAATGATATAAATAATTCTTAGACGATAAAACAAATTGTTCTTGATATACAATACTACTATAATCTTCTAATGGAATATTGCTTGAAACAAGGTGAATCTTTAATGCATTATGATTATCAATTTTTGTAACTTCAATGTTATATTCATCTATTTGAGCATCATTTATCTCTATAAACTTATTTTTAATAGTTTCTATATAATTATTATCTTTTAAAAGTCCTAAAGCATATTTATCTATATCAAGATTATCATTATTATTTGATATATCAATTAGTATGGTTACTATTTTTTCATCTTTTTCATATATAAAGTAATTTTCTTTTTTTTGTATAAATTCATTTGGTATATCAATTTTATAAGAATTAGTCTGATATGCATATACTGGTAGAACAAATAATAAACTAATTAATAATATTAAAATTTTTTTCATTAAATCACCTAAATAAAATAATATCATTTATAATAAATTTAATCAACTTGCTTAATATCAGAATGAAGTGTCCTATTTATAACATTAGATATAATAAGACTTAATTTATCTATAACAAAATCTACTTCTTTTGGAGTAACCATAAGATTATATCCAATTGGTGTTAAAACCTCAAAAATCAGTTCTTTTATTTCTTTATCTGATAATGTACCTATTTCCCCTAAAAGTCTTTTTTTATCCATATTGCTAAGAGAGTCAACATCTTCTTTTAAATAATTAATCTGTGTTACTAGCTTTAACTTATTTGTAGAATTATTAATATTATTTTTACTATAACTAAATTTTTTTACTATAAAATCTATTGTATCACTTACAATTGTAACTGCATCTACAACAGTTGGAACTCCAATTGCAATAACAGGTACTCCTAGCGTTTTATATGATAAATCTCCTCTACTATTTCCAACTCCACTTCCTGGGTTTATACCTGCATTAGTTATTTGTATAGTTTTATTTACTCTAGAAATGGAAGAAGAAGCAAGAGCATCTACAATAATTAAAAAGTCTGGCTTAGTTTTTTCTATAATACCTAACACTATATCTTTTGTCTCAATACCAGTTAAACCAACTACACTAGGTTTAATTGCTGATACACATCTATATCCATCTAAAACATTAACTCCATCTAAATCAAATAAATGTTTTGTAATTATAATAGAATCACTTACTTTTGGCCCTAATGCATCAGGTGTAGAATTAGAATTACCTAATCCTACAACAAGACATTTATCAGTGTCTAATATATTCATATAATCGAAAAAAACATGTAACTCATTCTCAAAAACTTTTTCTAAATTTTTTTGATTATTTATATCAGTAACATCTTCAAAACTAATAGTAACGTATCTACCCTTTTTTTTATTACAGCAATTCTCTGCTTCCTTAGAAATGTCAATATAATCAACTATAATTTTATCTTCTATTCTTCTTTTTGTTTTTATTCCCTTAGTATTTTTATTAGGAATTGATTCTATTAAAAGATCAGTTCTTACATTATATTTTTCTAAGTCTATTTCATGAGACATAATATCACCAATACTATTATTTACAAAAGTTAATATTTTATTTGCTTTTTTATATTTTTTTTGCTAGAATATATGTAGTTTAAAAAGAGAGAGGTGAAACTATGCCAAATATTAAAAGCGCAAAAAAACGTGTTATTACTGATGCTAAAAAAGGAGTTTCAAATAAAAGTCAAAACTCTGCTATGAAAACTGCTATTAAAAACGTAGAAAAAGAAGCTAAACATGGTAATAATGAAACAGTTAGTGAAAAATTAAAAGTTGCTATTAAAACTATAGATAAAGCTTGTTCATCTGGCCTAATTCATAAAAATAAAGCAGCTAGAGAAAAATCAAGATTAACAAAAATTAAAAATAACGTTAAGTAATTTTTTTAAATTACTTTTTTTTTGCTTTACTAAAGAATAAGTCTTTGCTAAAATTTAATATAGGTGATCATATGAAAAAATTTTTATCAAGTATTTCAAGTATTTTTTTTCTATCTATAGTGCTTTTAGTAATATACTATTATAGAGAAGATATAAATACATATTATATGACCCATTTTTCTAAAATAGATAAAAATATAACTTTAGATTATAAAAATGACTATACAAGAAATTATACTTATAATTATATAACTACAACAGATGAGTTTCTTATAAAAAATAAAGAACAAATAATTAATATATATTATACAGTAATAAATAGTGGTATAAATGAATTTTCTTTTTATTGTTCTAATACTTATAAAGACTGTATAAATGACATATCGGAAATTGCAAATAATCAAATAATTTTATCTAATATTAATAGTTTTGTACATCCATATAATAGCTTTAGCAGTATTGAAACTAAATATGACAGTTTAGGTAAAATCACCGTTAAAATTAATAAGTCTTACACAGAAGAACAAATACAATCCATTAATAGTAAAGTTAAAGATATTATAAAAAATGAAGTAAAAGATGAAACAAATAAGAAAGAAATAATAAAGATAATACATGATTATATAATTAATAATAGTAAATATGATTCAGATAAAAGTGATAAGAATATAACAAATTATTTATCAAGTATTGCATATGGTCCTTTACTTCAAGGATATGGTTTATGTGGAGGATATACAGATGCAATGGCAATATTTTTAGATTACTTCAACATTCCAAATTTCAAAGTAATAAGTGAAAATCATATTTGGAATGCAGTATATATAGAAAATAATTGGTATCATCTAGATTTAACATGGGATGATCCTGTAGTATCAGATGGAAGCAATACTCTTGATTATACATTCTTCTTAATAAATGATTCAGAACTAGAAAAATTAGAAACAAACCAGCATATATATGACAAAAATGTTTTTGTAGAAGTATCAACTAATACTCATGAAAATATTTGATAATAAATAGAATCTTTCAAAAGAAAGATCTATTTTTTTATTTTTATTTAACAAAAATAAGTCTCACTTTATTAAAAATGAGACTTATATTTAATTATATTTTAATTACTTGAAATTACATAATTATAATGGAATATTGGACTAAGAGCAGTATTATACCACTTAGTTCCTTTAGTAACATCACTCAGCCAGCTTTCATTGCTTCTTTCAATATTAATTATTTCTATTGGATTATTAGCAAATGCATACGAACCTATATTTGTTACACTTGATGGGATTGTTAATATATTCATTTGATTTTCATAAAATGCATAATTTCCTATACTTTTCAAACCTGATGTACTAGTTAAATATACCGAAAATATTTGATTTTCATAAAATGCATATTCTCCTATACTTTCTAAATTTATTGCATTATTTAAATAAAGAATACATATTTGATTTCCATAAAATGCACCTTCTCCTATAGTTGTTACACTTGATGGGATTGTTAATTTGCTTATTTGATTTCCATAAAATGATTGATTACCTATACTTGTTACACCTTCTCCTAATGTTAAGTTTTGAATTGATTTATTATAAAACGCTCGAAATTGTATTGAACCACTATTTATTGTTAATTTTTTTATATTATCAAATACATCAGGACTATACTCATTTTTATATTCTTCAATAACTACTTCATTAATAGGAATAGTCTGTCCATTAGAATTCTTTTGTTCTGAAAAAGCGCCTATTCCTATATTTGTAACATTTGATGGGACTGTTAATTCACTTATTTGATTATCTTTAAATGCATACGAACCTAAGCTTGTTACACCTTCTCCTAGTGTTAAGTTTTGAATTGATTTGTTTTCAAATGAGCGATCTATTATTGACCCACCATTTATTGTTAAGTTCGTTATATTATCAAATGCATCAGGACTATACCCATTTTTATATTCTTCAATAACTAATTTATTAATAGGAATAGTCTGTCCGTTAGAATTTTTTTGTGATGTAAATGAATTGTTTCCTATACTTACAACACTTGACGGTATTATCAATTCACTTATTTGATTTTCTTTAAATGCATAAAATTCTATACTTGTTACATTTGATGGTATTGTTAATTCACTTATTTGATTACCTAAAAATGCACTGCCACCAATACTTTGCAAGTTAGTTGCATTACTTAAATCCAATTCACTTATTTGATTTCCAGAAAATGCAGAAGTGCCTATACTTGTCACATTTGATGGAATTATTAATTCACTTATTTGATTTCCAGAAAATGCAGACGAACCTATACTTGTTACACTTGATGGGATCGTTAATTCACTTATTTGATTATTGTAAAATGACTGAGCTCCTATACTAGTTACACCTTCACCTAATGTTAAGTTTTGAATTGATGAGTCATTAAACGCATAATCTCGTATTTCTCCACTATTTATTGTTAATTGATTTATTGTTGAAGTTGAACTTACCCTTTCACAATAACTATTACAATCTGTTAATGTTAAATTTGTTATTGGATTATTATAAAATGCAGATGCTTCACTTGATGTTGAAACTTTTACAGAGGATATTTGATTATTTTGAAATACTCCAGATCCTAAACTTGTTACACTTTTAGGAATATCTACTGATGTTATTGCATTGTATGAAAATGCAGACCCATCAATACTTGTTAAACTACTATTATCTGGTAATACTAGTTTTCCTGATAAATTACATCCAGAAAAGGCATTATAACCAATTCTTTTTAAGTGACTATTAAATGATGTTGACATTTTTTCTACATTATTTGTCATTTTATTTATACTATATTTTTGACTTAA
>JAQXRJ010000018.1 GCA_029218465.1 bacterium
ATTAAACAGATAGAAGATTGGTTAAATAACTATCCAAGAGCAATGTTTGATTACAAAAGTTCAAATATGTTATTATTAAATATATGAAAACTTGCATTTTAGGTAATGAAATGTGCGGACACTTAATATTTCCATTTATAAACATATCTAATAATATTAAAAACAATTGACAAACACATATAAATAAAGTATAATCTTAATCGGTACATTTGATATCCCCACATAAGTTTGACCCTGGGAAAGTTGAACTTTAGTTAAAGGAGAAAAAATATGAAAAGTTATATGCAAAAAAAAGAAACAATTGAACGTAATTGGTACGTTATCGATGCAGATGGAAAACCTCTTGGTAGAATTGCAACAAAAGCTGCACATGTATTACGTGGAAAACACAAAGCAACATTCACTCCACACATTGACTGTGGTGATTATGTTATAATTGTAAATGCAGAAAAAGCTGTTTTAACAGGAAATAAATTAGAAGACAAAATTTATTATAATCACTCAATGTATACAGGTGGATTAAGAGAGAGAACTGCTAAAGTAATGAAAGAAAAATATCCAGTTGAAATGGTAGAAAGAGCTGTTAAAGGAATGCTTCCACATAACAGATTAGGAAGGGCAATGTATAAAAAACTATTTGTCTATTCAGGTTCTGAACATCCACATGCAGCACAAAAACCAACTACAATGGAAGTTAAATAAGGAGGATAATTATGGCGAAAGAAAAACAAAATGTTTATTATGGTACTGGAAAAAGAAAATCTAGTATTGCTAAGGTTAAGCTAGTGCCTGGTAGTGGTAAAATTACTGTTAACGGTAAGGATGTTCATGAATATCTACCTTATGAAACATTAGTTATGGATTTAATGCAACCATTAAACATAACAAAAACTAATGAAACGTTTAATGTTGTAGTAGATGTTAGAGGTGGAGGTTTCTCGGGACAAACAGGTGCAATTCGTTTAGGCATTGCAAGAGCCTTGTTACAATTTGATACAACAACACCTTCTGATAGTGAAAATAATTTTAGAAAAATGTTAAAATCAGAAGGAATGATCACAAGGGATTCTAGAATAAAAGAACGTAAAAAACCTGGGTTAAAGAAAGCAAGACGTGCTCCACAATTTTCAAAACGTTAATGTTCAGTGTTTAAAAGTCCATTTATATGGATTTTTTTTATGAAAAAATGTTGATTTATTAATAATATAAATGTAAAATAAAAATCGATTAAGCAGAATTAATGAAAAAAATAATTATTGTCATTTGTATATTATTATCTTTTTGTATGAAAACTACATCAAATATAGATAATTATAAAGATATAAAGAGTAAATCAAATGATATACAAGTACATGAAGACTATGGATATATACATATAAAAAAAATTAATTTAAATCAGAAATTTGTTAATAATAAAAATGTTGATAAAAACATTATTATGTTAGAAGGCTCAAGCTTTCCTAATGAAAATAATTCCATTTTAATATTAGCAAGTCATTCAGGAACAAGTCAGTTTTCGTATTTTAATTATTTATATAAATTAAACACTGGAGACCAAATACAAATTATTTATGAAAATGTTATATATAATTATAAAATAATAGATATATATAAGCAGAAAAAAGATGGTTCAATAAATTTATACAAAGTTCGAAATGCAAAAACATTAGTTTTAATTACATGTACAAATAATAATAAAAAATATCAATCAGTATATGTTTCAATACAAATAGATTGATATTTTAAATTATTTCTATAGAACTATTATAATTGATAGAATCAATTTCATCTATATTTAGAAACTTCTTATAATTATTTAGTTTATCATATAAATTAATTTTTCCTATAACATAATTATCAACAACCAAATAAACAATTGAACCATTGAAATTAATATTATTTTTTGATATATAGTTCTTTATCTTATTAGTTAGTGAGATATTTCCATTTTTTAAAAATAAGTCTTTAGAAACTTCAAAATTGAAATCAATATATAAGTATAAATATTGCTTATTTTCAAATGTTAATACAACACTTTTATAAAACATATAATCACCAATATTATTATTTGTATAAATATATTTAATATTCAAAATATTTCATTTTTTGTGGCCTTTTTAGTTCAATTCCAGTAGAATATGATTTATTTTTAAATATAGAATTTAAATCAACATCTTTATTATCATATATATATGAATCAACTTGTTTTATAATTGACAGGCAATTATTTAATGCTTCAATATATAAGGTGTTAAAAGATTTATTACTTTTAATTTTTTTACTTGTAGGATTATACCATGATTTATTATTTAGATTTAAAAAATCTTTATTAAAAAAAATGTTGCCATAAGACAAAAAACCTAATTTGAATGTTGATTTTGGAGTAATTGTGTCTATTATATTATAAAATTTACTTTTTAAACCATATTTATCATATCGTAATACTTTAAATGCTAGTTTCATTCTTTTAATTGATAAATTATACTCATTTGAAAAGTTTTTAATATTAAAAGTTTCCTTAAATGTAAAATCTATTACTTCGGATAACTCACAGCACATTTTTTCACTTAATATGATTTCTCTATAATGTTTGTAATATCTAGGTTTTGTTTTTTCTCTTAGCATTATCATATATTGATCAATTGCTGTTTCAAAAAAATGGTGCTTATTATTATATTTATAGGTATTTTTATCTTTTTTTTCAAAATGTCCTGTTTTATAACAAATATATGGATGCATTGTACTATCTAAAACATAATGCATTATGGTACCATATAAAAATGCAAGAATCTGTGGATTATCTTTATAATAATTATATTTAATGTAATTAATTGTATTAATAAAGAATTCATTAGTTTTATGGGAGTGAAAATAGTTTGCAAAACTTCTTACTTTTTTACTTTTTTTAAAATTAAGTGTTATGTAAAAATTTAAAGGATCCATGCTCTGAGAAAATATTTTTAAATTTTGTTTTTGATCTTTCAAAAATATTTTTCTATTAAGAGGTAATTTTTCATATACATCCATAGAAAAATAAGAGTGTGTTACAGTACTTGGCATAATATCATCCTTTCATAAAAAATTATAACATAATATTTTATTATTTTATATTTTTTATGTAGTGTTACAATTGATGTGAGACATATATATATATAGTAAAAAAGCAATAAGT
>JAQXRJ010000019.1 GCA_029218465.1 bacterium
TCAGCGTTTCGCTGGTCGGAGACACCGTGCCGCAGCCTTCCGGGCCGACAACAACGTAGTTGATGGTAGCCTCGTTCTCCGTGTAGTAGAAGGTGATGATGTTCAGCTTGGCTTCGGTACCTTCCTCGATGCGGATGTTCAGCGTCTGGCTGGTCGGGGCAACCGCCGTGTAGTTGGTAATGTCAATCGCGCTCTCGGAAATGACCTGCCCATACTTGCCGGTGCCGTTCGTCGGATCATGCAGCTGGGTGCCCGTGCCCTGCTCCAGGTAGCGCACCTGGTAGGGGTAGCTGTTGCGGGTGTAGTACAGCTTCAGCTCCAGACCGTTGGCGGTAAGTTTGCCGCTGGTGAGGGTTCCCTGCACCGAAGAATCATATGTGAAGCCCGGGATTCTCATCGGTTCGGCAGTGTAGGTTTTACCAATGTCGCCCTGAGCCTGCGTTTCAGCATACACAACCCAATTGCCATCCAGAGCCTCCGTGTAGTGGGTGATCTTGTAGTAGGCGTGGGCGGTATCGATCGTGTAGTAGAAGATGATCTCGTTGACCGCGCCATCCGCCGCGCTGACAACCAGCCGCTTCTGGTACGCATCGGGCATCATACCTTGCACAACTTCGAAGGTCTCCGTCACAACAGCGCTGCGGTTGTCGCTCACTATCTTGGTAGCATGCACGATGTAGTAGCTCTTGCCGTCCTTCTCAATTGTCTGATAATCCTCAGGCTTTTCCACTGTTTCGGCAAGGTAGTACACCTCGTAGGGCACGGCTTCCTTCTGCACATACCAGAAGGTGTATTCGTTGGTCCCATCGATGTCGATTATCAGGGTATGGCTCGGCGTCTCCGGGAAGAAGCCCTTTTGGTAGGCCGTGTACAGGTCGGTGCCGCCCTTGGCATCGAAGGTTTTTTCAACGCCCGCCAGCGCCTGACCAATGGTAGGTGCGGCGATTTCGATTTTCTCCACCTCGCCCGTTTCGGTGTTGGTTACCTTGGTTTTGTAGTAAATCTTGTACTCCTTCAGGACATTGGAGCTCCACTTGCCGTAGACCTGCAGGTCCTTGTTGACGGGCATGTTGGCGAAGTCGAAGGCCTTCTCCACGCCGTTCTCCATGTAGAACCAGCCAACGAAGGTGTAGCTGCCGTTGGTGGGGTCAGCAGGCGTGGGAGTAGCCTTGGAGCCGTGGGGGACGGTGATGGAGGAATGAGATTCCAACTCCGTGCCGGCTTCCATGGCGGCCTTGTTAAGGTAGAACTGCACCGTGTGCGTGACAGGTGCCCACTTAGCGTAGAGCGTCAAATCAGCGTTGGGCATTGTCGCCTTGCTGAAGTCAAACTCTGTACCGTCGTAGCATTCCGGCGTCGTATACCAACCCTTGAACTCAAACGCATTAGGCTCCAGCGTACTGGGATAATCCGGAACAAACGAACTGAGAAGGTTGCCGTCACTATCCTTGTAATCCTTCAAAGGTTGTTCAAACATGATATTGGATACAGACTTTACCACAGTATCAATGTTCTGGAATGCTAAAGTGGAACGGTTTCGATCGTAATACAGGAAATTATTGTATTCTGTAGAATATCTGCCCCCTACTCTTTCAGTCTCTACACCTACATCTTTCATACCGGTTATTTTCTTTTGACCGAAGGATGAACTATTGGCATATACATCCTGATAGAAGGCTTTGGATTTATCATAATATTTACCATTATAGTATATACGTTCATTCCCGTTTGCCAGACTTGTTTGATCAAAACTCTCAAACATATAGTACAAATGTACATAATAATTTGTACTATATTGAGCCTTAGCTTCCTTAACACCATCAGAAGTGTCGCAGAGATCCGATGTCATCGTTACACGTTTAGAAACAGCTTCACTTGAAACACCGTCAATATCCCACCCACGGAAACTTTGATTATTTCTGTTCACCACATTACCAGTAGTATTGACGTATGCAAAACCGCCATTTTTCAATACATCGTAAGTGGGCCACACATCCGCAATATTCTGTTCATACTTAGCAGTCAAAACATAGATGACATTGTCGGATCTGTTTGTTTTGCAATTATCAGTATGAGTATGCTCTGTAAGAGCACATTTACCATAACCAGTAAACCGGATAGTGTAATACTTCCTGGTATAGTAAACATTCACAACAGAAGAGCCATCGCCCTTGATCACAACATTTTTATCCGTTTTGGCTGCATTATAAGTGAAGAAAACTTTTTCATCAATCGTGCTGCCTTCAACAGTTGTTGTTGAAATGGAGGAAGGAATGCTATCACTTCCACTCACAGTAGAACCAGCAGCAACCTGCTTAATCTCGGAACCCCAGAAGCTGTAATTGCTGTCATTGGCGTTCTCGCGCCAGTACACGACCGTATAGTTTACGGTCTGCGGGTTGCCCCACACAGCCTTGTAGGTGCGGTTTTCAGCGGGCATGGTGCTGGGCAGGTCAACGACCGTCGTGCCGTCCAGGCTCCAGCCTGCGAAGCTGTAACCTGCCTTGGTGGGCGTACCCACGTTGCCAATGGGCTTGCCGTACCGGGCGTAGATGGGCTCCACGCCATAGCCGCCGTCCAGGTCGAAGTTCATCAGGTAGTAGTAGCGGTCGTAGTAGATGCCAACCAGCGTAGAGCCGTCCGCCGCAATCGCGGGCTGCTCATACTTCAGCTGGTAGAAGCCGCTATAGGACACATCTACCGCAGGCATGGTCTTGTTCGTCAATGCCGTCAGGGTTTCCCGCTTCACTTCGGTATAGTTATCATCAGCCACATTCTGCTGGTGGTAGACAACCGTGTATTCAACTTCAACCGGCACGTACTCAATCTTGAGTTCGATGCTCCTATCAATTTCATTAACAAGCAGTGCCGCGGTGCCTTCCCACAGCTTGGTTTCCGTATTTTTCTCCGCGGTAACGGTACAAGTTACTTTACCTTCCACCTCGCCCGTGACTTTTCCAGGTTTATACCCAGGCACAGCAGGCAACGTGATCACGGTATCCAAACCCGTTCCCGCTGCAATCCATGCAGAGTAGGACTGACCAACGCTTGTCGTCGTGCCCTCCAGCACATAGTCAATGGTCACAGGGTAGGTCGTCGACGTAACCGTTTCGCGCGATGTCAACAAGAGGTTCTGCGTATCTTCGGTGTTTTCCTCTTCGGGATACTCGCCATTGGCGTTCTCCTGAGAGGTTACGTCAACATAGCCCAGCACAACGTCGTTCATCCGGTCATAATAACGCAGGTGAGCAACGCCTGTCAGGTCGAAGATGGTCTGCAGTTTTGCGGTAGTGACAATCAGAGTAGAACTGTACTCACCGAGCATGTTCGCCCACTCGGAGCCGTTGTAAACCTGCCACTGGTACTGGTAGGACCCACCGCGGCTGTACGCAGAAACGCCAGAAACGCCAACCACAACGGTTGCGCTGTCGTTTGCAGGCAAAATGATCGCCTGGGTCATGGGCAACTTATGCGTGCTGTTGTTCTCATACTGGGCGCCATTGGGCGTCTCACCGTAGAACGGGGGCTGCTCAGGAATGGGCAGCGTAACGGTATACACTTCCCACGGGCAGCCTGACTTGTGTGCAGCACCGTGTGCCCACAGGATATCGCTGCTGACCACGCCGTTTTCATCGATGCAGCAGGTACACAGCAGCTTTGTATACTCGGTGGACGTTGTGGACGCGGTCAAAATGGCCTGTGCCAGGTTCTGGCTGTCCATCGTGGTGTTCCACGCCTGGGTCATATATTTGTGGGCTTCCACGCGGTAGGACATCTTTTCGCCGGGATACACGACCGAGCGGATATGGCTCAGCACCTTCAGGTACTCCACCGCATCGTTCGGGCCGTAGGCCTTAACAATGAAGGCACTGCTGTAGGTTGTGGTACCCGTGCTGGTGTTGGTTGCCGAGCAGTAGTAGTATTCCGTGCTCGTGCCCGGCTTGATGGTCAGCTGACTGGGCGTGGCAT
>JAQXRJ010000020.1 GCA_029218465.1 bacterium
TATTTTATAATAATAAAATAAGTGGAGAATTGACAATTCCATTGGGTGTAACACGGATACACGATAGTGCATTAGAAAATAATCAAATAAGTAAATTAACAATTCTATCAAGCGTAATGGAATATATAGATAAAAATGCATTTAGTAATCAGATTGATTCTATTAATAATCATACATTAACAGTAATAAATATTGTTGAAAGTGAATCAGATTGGTTGAGTAGTGTTTCTTTAACATCTGGTTGGTATGATTCTACTCTTAGTCCAACATTCAATTATAATTATGTAATTTCGTAATTAATTATATTTTTCAATATTATGAATAGCTGTTGTATAGTGTGTATATACAAATAGTGATAATTATTTATAGTCAGTGCATAAGCATTGACTATTTTTTTGTTAAGTAGTATATAAATATGATGGAAATAATACTAAAATGATGATAGAATAATTTTATGTATGGGAGATGGATGTATGAATAACCAAGATACTATAATTGAACTTAGAAGTAAAATAGATATAGTTGATTTGATTAGCGAATATATTCCTCTTGTTCAAAAGGGTAAAAATTATTTTGGAGTATGTCCTTTTCATAACGATACTAATCCATCTATGAGTGTATCGAGAGAAAAACAAATTTATAAGTGTTTTTCTTGTGGAGCAAGTGGTAATGTTTTTAATTTTATATGTGATTATGAAAATGTTTCATTTACTAGAGCTCTTGAAATAGTTGCTGAAAAAGTTGGATATAAGCTTAATAATACTTATAAACCTAAAATTGATAATAATGATAAGTTTTATGATATGTATGATTTAGCTATGAAGTTTTATCAAAATAATATTAATACTCCAGCTGGACGTGAAGCAAAGAAATATTTAAATAATAGAAGTATAGATAGTGAAATAATTAAGAATTTTAATATAGGCTATTCTCTTGATAAGAATAATACTTTAATAACTCTATTAACTAAAAAAGGTTTTTCATATAAAGACATAGTTGATATGGGCCTTGGTGTAGATAATCATGATATATATATAGATAGAATAATGTTTCCGTTATATGATTCGAATGGAAGAGTAGTTGCTTTTAGTGGAAGAATATATGGAGATTCTTCTAAGAATAAATACGTAAACTCTAAAGAAACTAAAATATTTAAAAAAGGTCATTGTTTGTACAATTTTCATATTGCAAAAGAATCTGCTAGAAAAGAAGGCTATGTTATAGTAATGGAAGGTTTTATGGACGTTATTAGAGCAAGTACAATTGGATTAACTAATGTAGTAGCTTTAATGGGTACTGCTTTGACTAATGAGCAAATTACATTGTTAAGAAAACTTTCCTTAAATATCATATTATGTTTTGATGGAGATAATGCAGGACATCACGCTACTATGGCAGTTGGGAAACAATTAGAGACTATTGGAATAAATCCGAAGGTAATTAATTTAGATAATAGCGAAGATCCTGATTCATATATTTTAAAGTATGGAAAAGAAAAATTTTATGAACTTGTTGATAGTGCTATAAGTTTTAGTGATTATAAAATAGCTAATTTAAAAAATGGTGTTAATTTTAATAGTGACTTAGAGCTTTCTCAATATGTAGATAATGTTTTAAGAGAAACAAGTCTAATAAAAGATGAAATAAGACGTGAGATAATATTAAAAAAGCTTGCAATTGAGACTAATTTGATGTATAATACCCTAGAAAAAAGGTTGGCTAATTATGTAGAAAAGTCTAGTGATAATAATGCTCCAGTAATAAAAAAACAAAAGTCTAAATATTCTAGATATGAAAAAGCTGTACATGCACTTATATATAGTCTGCTTGAAGATAATACTATTATAGATAAGTGTGTAAATAATAAGGTTTATTTTTCTGAATCTAGTAATAGAAATTTATATAATGAAATATTATATTATTACGAGAAATATGGCATTGTTAACATTGCTGATATGTATACATATTTAGTGGATAAAAAGGATTTATTAGATTTATTTAATAATATTACTAATAACGATGATTATGATATTAGTGATACAGCAATTAATGATTATATAGAGGTTATTAAGGGTTATAATAAGAAGCAAGAAATAAAACGCTTAAATGAATTGTTAAGAAGTGAAAATAGTATCCTTGAAAAAGCGAAGATTGCTGAACAAATAAGACTAATAAAAATAGGAGAGAATTAATCATGGTTAATGAAATAAGAACACTAGAAGATAGAAAAAATGCATTAATAGAAAAAGGTAAAAAGAATGGTTATATTACTTATGAAGAATTGGCTGAAGAGTTAAAAGGTCTTGAAGTAGATAGTGACTCATTAGATGAATTATATAATGCTTTAGTTGAAAATCATATTGAAATAATATCTGAGACTACTGATAATTCTACAGATGATGATGAGGATCCATCTAGTTTGATTGTAGAAGATTTAACTTTATCAAAAGATATTAAAATAAATGATCCTGTTAGAATGTACTTAAAAGAAATTGGTCGTATTAATCTTCTTACAACAGATGAAGAATTTGAATATGCTATTCTAGCAGAACAAGGTGATGAAAATGCCAAAAAGATACTTGCTGAATCAAACTTAAGACTTGTTGTATCAATTGCAAAAAGATATGTTGGTCGTGGTATGTTATTCTTAGACTTAATACAAGAAGGAAATATTGGACTTATGAAAGCTGTAGATAAATTCGACCCTTCAAAAGGATATAAATTTTCTACTTATGCGACTTGGTGGATAAGACAGGCAATTACTCGTGCTATAGCAGATCAGGCAAGAACAATAAGAGTTCCAGTTCATATGGTTGAAACAATAAATAAACTTGCACGTGTTCAAAGACAATTGACACAAGAACTAAATAGAGAACCATCAGAAGAAGAAATTGCAAAAAAACTTGGAGTAACAGTTGATAAGGTTCGTGAGGTATATAAAATTAGTCAAGATCCAGTTTCTCTTGAGACTCCAATTGGCGAAGAAGATGATTCACATTTAGGAGATTTTATTAAAGATGAGCGAACTATGTCACCAGAAGAGTATACAACTGTTGAATTACTAAAAGAAGAACTTTCTAATGTTCTGCTTACGCTTACTGAAAGAGAAGAGAAAGTTCTTAGATTAAGATTTGGATTAGATGATGGGCAATGTAGAACTCTTGAAGAAGTTGGTCAAATTTTTGGAGTTACTAGAGAAAGAATTCGTCAAATAGAAGCTAAGGCATTAAGAAAATTGAGACATCCTTCAAGATCAAAAAAATTAAAAGACTTTTTAATAGATTAATGAAAATAAATAAAAGGCTTACAAGAGTTGCATCTTATGTAGATGATAACTCTTATTTAATTGATGTAGGATGCGATCATGCTTTGTTATGTATTTATTTGGTAAAGAATAAAAAAAATATTAATTGTATTGCGTCTGATTTAAGAGAAGGACCATTAAAACAAGCTTCAAAAAATATTGACGAATTTGGATTAAATAAAAACATAAAGATAAAATTAGGAGAGGGATTAAGTACACTAGAAAATAATGTTGATACTATAGTAATATCTGGTATGGGTGGTAAAACGATTATCGATATAATGCTAAATTGTAAAGATTATTCTAATATAAAAAAAATAATATTATCGCCTAATAATGATTTATATTTAGTTAGAAGAACTGTTATAAGTTTGGGTTTTTTAATAGAAAAAGAAGAAGTAGTATTTGATAGGGGAAAATATTATTCTATAATAATACTTGCAAAAGGTAAAAAAAAATATAGTAAAAAAGAACTTTTTTATGGATGCAATATTCTTTGCAATGATGATTTAATTAATTACTATAAGTATTTAATTGATACTATTAAAAAAAAGAAAAGTATGCTTCCTAAAAAACATCTCATAAAGAAATTTAAACTTTTAAAAGAAATCAATATATTAAATAAAATTTTAAAGAAAGCTAAATAGTTTTCCTTTTTTGATGTATAATTGTTTTGAGGAGTAATATTATGAATAAAAAAGTAATTGTATTTGGTGGAGGAACCGGCCTTAGTTGTTTACTTAAAGGTTTAAAAAAATTTCCTGTTGAAATTTCAGCAGTTGTATCCGTTTGTGATGATGGCGGATCAACAGGAAAGCTTAGAGATGAATTTGATATTTTAGCTGTGGGCGATATTAGAAGAGTTCTTATATCTTTGTCTGATACTGAATCTAAAATAGAAGAGTTGTTAAATTATAGGTTTAAATCAGGTGGAAGTTTGGATAATCATACTGTAGGAAATATTCTTCTTACTGCAGCAACAGAGATAAGTGGAAGTGTAATAGGCGGAATTGATTTGCTTGGGAAAGTATTAAATCTAGAAGGGAAAATTCTTCCTTTTACTGAATCAAATATTAATTTGTTTGGTGAAATGGAAGATGGTTCTGTAGTTGAAGGAGAACATAATATAACGGAAAGTAGTAAAAAAATAAAAAGAGTTTTTTATAAAGATATACCTGTAATTAATAATAAACTTTTAAAAGAAATAAAAAATAGTGATTTAATAGTATTTAGTATGGGTAGTTTATTTACTAGTATTATTCCATGTTTATTATCTGAACAAGTAATAAATGCAATTGATGATTCGAATGCTAAAATTATATATACATGTAATTTGTTTACTCAACCAGGAGAAACGGATAATTATAAAGTTAGTGATCATTTAAAAATATTAAATAGTTATTTAGGTAAAAGAAAAATAAATACAGTTATTTGCAATAGTGGTAAGATAAAGAAAGAAATCGCAAATAGATATTTAACAAAGGAACAGAAAGATATTGTAAAACTTGATTATGATGAGTCAATATCTAACGTTAATAACATTATTTATGAAGATTTAGTTGTTATAGAGAATGGATATCTAAGACACGATTCTTTAAAATTAGCCTATTTAATTTTTTCAACTTTAATAAGATGATGTTAACAAAAAAAACTTGACAGACAATCATTTATGATGTATATTATTTTTCGTGAATGGAGGTATTATATTATGGCAGTTAAAATAAGATTAACAAGAATGGGTGCAAAAAAACATCCTATGTATAGAATAGTAGCAAGTGATTCAAGAAGTCCAAGAGATGGTAAATACATTGAATTAATAGGTACTTATAATCCAAATACTGATCCTGCTTCAATAAAAGTAAACGAAGAAGTAGCATTAAAATGGTTGAATAATGGAGCTATTCCTACTGATACAGTTAAAAGTATTTTAAAGAATGAAGGAATCATGAAAAAATTTGCTGATTCTAAAAAAGGTAATTAATATATGGATTTAGTTTTACTAACAGAAGAATTAATTAAAGCTTTAGCAGTTAATAAAGATGATGTTAGTGTTAAAGAATTTCCATCAGATGAAGAAAACACTATGCTTATTGAAGTAATGGTAAGTTCAGATGATATTGCTAGAGTTATTGGTAAAGCAGGAAGAAACGCAAATGCAGTTCGTACTTTAGTACAAGCAAGTAGTTATTTAAAAGATAATAAAAAAATTAAAATAAATATTGATAGTTTTTAGTTTAAATACTTAAAATTGCTGTAAATTATTGACAAAGCAAGTAATTTATTGTAATATTTATGCATAAATTAAAAAAGGAAAGAGATGTATTCATCCACCTGATTGCATATAGCTTTGGGTAAAAGGCCAATTAAATATATTTAAATATATTATAATTATGTCTTTAAAGTGGATACATGTATCTGCTTTTTTATATTTAATGGAGGTGTTTTTTATAGCAAGTTCGAAAAATAATTTGCTAATTAATGAGCAAATTAAAGCAAGTCAAGTTTTATTAATTGGTCCAAATGGAGAACAAGTAGGAGTTAAGTCTATTAACGATGCATTAACATTAGCAAGTTATGCAGGCCTTGATTTAGTACTTATGAATCCTAATGGTAATCCGCCTGTATGTAAAATAATGGACTATAATAAATTTAAGTATGAGAAAGCAAAAAAAGAAAAAGAAGCTTTAAAAAAGCAAAGAAGTAATGCAACAGAGATAAAAGAATTTAGATTATCGCCAGTTATTGACATAGGTGACTTTGAAACAAAAATCAAACAAGTTACCAAATATCTTAACAAAAACGATAAAATTAAAGTTTCTATAAGATTTAAGGGTAGACAAATGGCTCATACTGAAATCGGTAAGGATGTTTTGTTAAGATTTGCACAAAGACTATCTGATATATCTGATATTGAACAACAACCAAAACTTGACGGAAGAAATATGACAATGTTATTGACACCAAAAAAATAATGTAGGAGGAAAATTATGCCAAAATTAAAAACACATAAAGGAAGTAAAAAAGTATTTAATAAAAGAAAAAATGATTATAAGATTGGTAAACCAGGATCAAGACATAATACTGGATACAAATCTACAAACGTAAACAGAAAAAATAGAAAAGGTTCTCAGTTAAGTAAAGCTGATATTAACAGATTAAAGAACTTAATATAATAAGTATAGGAGGAAATAAAAATGACAAGAGTTAAAAATGGAGTTACTACAAAGGCGCGTCATAAAAAAGTTTTAAAAGCAGCTAAAGGTTACTTTGGAAGTAAACATAGATTATATAAAACTGCAAAAGAACAGCTTATGCATTCAGGGCAATATGCATTTCGTGATAGAAAACAAAAGAAAAGAGATTTCAGAAAATTATGGATTACAAGAATTAATGCTGCTTGCCGCGAAAACGAAATAAGTTATTCAAGATTTATTGAAGGACTAAATTATGCAAATATTGAAATTAATAGAAAAATGGCTTCAGAAATAGCAATCAACGATCCAAAAGCATTTGCTAATATGGTTAAAGTTGCTAAAGAAGCTCTAATTGCTAAAGCAGATGGAAAAGAATATATAGTAAAACAAGAAAAAACAACAAAACCTGTAACAAAAGAAGAAAAAAATAAAAAAGAAGTTAAAGAAGATAAACCTGATTTAACTAAATTAACAGTTGCTGAATTAAAAGAATTAGCATCAAAAAAAGATATTAAAATACCAGCTGGTGCAAAGAAAGCTGATATTATAAATTTATTAAAATAAGCATATTAATGGATTGATTTATCTAGTGCCAATTGGTGATAAATTTTAGAAATTAATAAGTGTATAACGAAAAGGAGAAAAAATTATGACAGTAGTTTCAATGAGTTATTTATTGGAGGCAGGTGTTCATTTTGGACATCAAAAAAGAAGATGGAACCCTAAAATGGGAGAATACATATATACATCAAGAGATGATATATATATAATTGATTTACAAAAAACAGCAAAGAAAATTGAAGAAGCATATGCAGCTTTAAAGCAAATTGCTGAAAATGATGGAAAGGTATTGTTTGTAGGTACAAAAAAACAAGCACAAGAAGCATCAGAAGAATGCGCTAATAGAACAGAATCATATTTTGTGGTAGAAAGATGGTTAGGTGGAACACTAACTAACTTTAAAACAATTAGATCAAGAGTAAGAAGAATGGAAGAAATTGAAAAGATGGAGTCTGATGGTACTTTTGATTTATTGCCTAAAAAAGAAGTTATTAAAATAAAAAAAGAATATGATAAGCTATATAAAAACTTACGTGGTATAAAAGACATGAAAAAATTACCACAAGCTTTAGTAATAGTAGATCCTAGAAAAGAAGAAAATGCTATTAAAGAAGCAAGAATACTTAATATTCCAGTATTTGGTATTGTAGACACTAATTGTGATCCAGATATGGTTGACTATGTTATTCCTGGTAATGATGATGCTGTAAGAAGTGTTAAATTAGTTCTTGGTGTTTTAGCAAATGCCGTTGCAGAAGCAACTGGAAAAGAAATGGTTGATTATTTGTCAGATGATGACAAAAATAAGGACTCTAAAAAGACTAAAAAAGACTCAGAACAAGTAAAAGAAGAAAAAAATAAAGAAAAAGTTACTCCTAATGAAGAAGAAATAAAAGAAGAGAAATTACCTGAAGTAGAAGAAATATTGAAAGATGTTAATTCTATGAATTTAGCTGAACTTAAAGAAATGGCTAAAATTAAAGGAATTAAAGGATATTCAAAAATGAAAAAAGATGAACTTTTAGAAGTTCTAAAATAGATAGGAGGATAAATATGTTTAGTGCAAGTGATGTAAAAGCTTTAAGAGAAAAAACTGGTGCAGGAATGATGGATTGTAAGAAGGCTTTACAAGAATCAGCTGGTAATATGGATAAAGCTATAGATTGGTTAAGAGAAAAAGGTATCTCTAAGGCTGCTAAGAAAGAATCTAGAATTGCTGCTGAAGGTTTAAGTTATGTTTTAGTTGATGGAAACAAAGCAGCTATTATAGAGGTTAACTCTGAAACTGATTTTGTTGCAAAAAATGCTGAATTTACTGGATTTGTTTCAACACTAACTAAAACTATTTTAGAGGGAAACCCTAAAACAGTGGAAGAAGCAAAAGCTTTATCAATGAATGGTTCAACTGTTGCTGATAGTTTAGTTGCTTTGATAGCTAAAATTGGAGAGAAAATTAGTTTCAGAAGATTCGAAATAATTGAAAAAACTGATAATCAAGTATTTGGTGTATATAATCATCAAAACTTAGGTAAAATAAATGTAGTTACAGTATTAAATGGTGATAACGAAGAAGTTGCTAAAGATGTAGCTATGCATGTTGCAGCAATGAATCCTGCTTATCTAAAAAGAGATGAGGTTCCAGAAGAAGTTATTAATCATGAAAAAGAAGTAATTAAGAATCAAGCTATTGAGGAAGGAAAACCTGCTGATATAGCTGAAAAAATGGTTAATGGAAGAATTAATAAATATTATAAAGAAGTTTGTTTATTAGAACAAACATTCATAAAAGATCCAGATGTAAATGTTGAGACATTTGCAAAAAATAATAACTGTGAAGTTGTTAAAATGGTAAGATTCGAAGTTGGTGAAGGAATTGAAAAAAGAGTAGATGACTTTGCTAGCGAAGTAATGAGCCAAATAAATGGATAATATAAAGAATACACTTTTTAATTCAAGTGTATTTTTTATATGCATAAAAATTTTTTCATTGATTTTTTTAAAATAAAACATTATACTTTATATAGAATAAATACTATATTATATTCCTACAAAATATAAGGAGGTGCATTTATGAATGATAATAATGATTTAAATAAAAATAATTCAAATAATGTGCCTAAAGATATTTTTACCCTAGTAGATGGTTTAAATATTAATCCAAATATACAAAATAAGAGTAATAATATAGACAACATTAATAATACAAATAATGTTAATAATACAAACAATTATTTTAATATTCCTACAGTTGAAAGAACAAACTCTCTCGAAAATGCAACTGTTGGACTTAAAAAAATAAATTCATCTAATGATGATAAAAAAGTTGATTTTGATAAATTACTAAAAAAGCAAACTAGTGAAAAGGTTCAAAAAGAAAAGAATACTAAGTTGCAAAATAATATTTTTTTTGGAGTTGTAATTTCAAGTGCAACAGTTTTTATAATTATTTTATTTGTAGCTATTTTATTCAAAGGAAATATATTTAGTTTTAAAGGAAATAATGCATATTATCAAGATAAGGTTTATGAAGATTTAGATATTTATCAAACAGCTGTAGTTACAGATAATATATATACAAATGTAACAGTTAATAATGAAGCGGATGCAAAAAATTTAATAATAAAAGATTCTAATAATCAAAAAAATAAATGTAGTAATGAAGATGTAAAGGAAATAGAAAAAAGAATGGAATCTAATTATGGTGTTACAGCAGTTAATTTATGTGAGATTGATTATTCTTTTGCATTAGAAATAGAAAATGTTTTTAAAACATTGTATGAAGAATTTCCAAATATTAAAAGATATTTAACTAATATAACATTAATAAATGATGAAGGATATATAGCTAATTTTGTATCAGCAAAGTTATTTGCTAAGTCTAATACATGGAACACTTATCCTAATGTTTATAAAATGAGTTTAAATTTAAATTCAAGTTATTTTTTAGATATTGATATGTTTTCGTCAGTTGTTGAAAAAGAAGTAGCTTCACATCATTTTCCAGCTAATGCAACTAAATCAACGCTAGTTGCTCATGAATTTGGTCATTACTTATCATTTCTTGCACAACTTAATAATTCAGAAAAATTAGATAATATGATTTTGCTTACTAAAAGCAATTATAAGACTTATAAAAAAATTATTGACATTTACAATGATGGTTCGTTTTCATATAAGATAATAAAAGAGGCTTATGATAATTATACTAAAAAGAATCCTGATGAGTTTTATGATATAGATGAATTTAGGGGAAGTATATCAAACTATGCTGTTACGCCTGATGATTACGGAAATTATATTTACGACGAAACAATTGCGGAAGCATTTCATGATTATTATATCAATAGAAATGATGCATGTGATGCTAGTTTAGAAATTGTGAAAGTTTTGAAAAAATATTTAAATAATTAAATAAAAATCTTTATAATTTTGAATAAAAAATATATAATAAAATTAGTGAGGTGCTTATGAAAAAGTTTATTTACTATTTTTTATTATTTTTTATATACTCAGTTGTTGGATACATATCAGAATGCATATATTGTTCTATTAAAGATAAAAAAATTGTTTTAAATAGAGGTTTTTTAATTGGCCCATATTTACCAATTTACGGATGGGGAGCTGTTGCAATAATAGTTTTACTCGATAAATATAAAACAGATTTCTTTGCTTTATTTATTATGACTTGTCTTGTATCTACTGTTCTTGAATATTTAACAAGTTATTTAATGGAAAAAATATTTAAAGCAAGATGGTGGGATTACAGTGACAATAAATTTAATATTAATGGTAGAGTATGTTTAGAAAATTCTTTCCTATTTGGAATAGGAGGAGTATTAGTAACTTATTTAATTAATCCTTTTTTTACTAATATTTTAAATAGCATGAATTATTATGTCTTAATGATAGTTGGCGTTTTTTTGCTTGTAGTTTATACTATAGATACTTTTATATCTGTTCAGACTATTTATAAATTAAGAGTTAGTTCAACAAGTATTAAAAAGGATTTAACTGATGAAATAAAACAACAAGTTGCCAAAAAATTAGGCAAAAACAAATATTTCAAAAGAAGGCTACTTAATGCTTTTCCAAATGTCAAAAATTTAACAGTTTATAATGGAATCAAAGAAATAATTGACAATATAAATCAGAAAAAATAATTAAAGAATTAAAGTTTTAATGACTTTTTTTCTTTTTTAATATATAATTAATCTATAGATAATTGAGGTGGTATTAATGGCAAAAAAGAAAAAGAGAAAAGATGACAAGACTAAGGGTTTCAAGTATTCTAATGAATTATACGGAGTTTGCTTTGTTTTATTATCAATTTTAGGTATTGGTATGGGCACTCCTTTAGGAATTGTTGGTAAATTAGTTAAATCTTTTTCTATATTCTTGCTTGGTACATGGAATATTGTTTTTATGATAGCTTTATTCATAGTTGGAATGTACATGATTATTAAAAGAGAAAAACCTATGTTTTTTGATTCACATTTAATTGGAATTTATATTATATTTATTGGAATACTTGTTTATTCACATTTAAATTATATAGAGTTTAATTCTGGAGATATTATTGAAACATTTAAATCAACGATTAGTGATTTGATGAATGATTTTAATGCTGTTCTAGATGGCTCTAAATATTCAGTAAGTGGTGGGGGATTTCTGGGATGCTTATTTGTAGTAGCCTTTAATAAGTTATTTGACGTATCAGGAACTAAAATTGTTTCTATAGTTCTTATGGTTACAGGAATATGTTTATTTACTGGAGTATCACTATTTGAAGCATTAAGAGATGGATTTCAAAAAGGAAAAAGCATTCTTCCTCAAAGAAAAGCAAAAAAAGATATTCTTGATGATGAAAAAACTATTAAAAAAACAGTTATTATAAATGATGGATCAGAAACTAATGATAATAAATTAGTTATTTCAAGTATTGATGAATTAGCGCATAATATAGAAAAGTCTAATGAAGAAGTTAATGCACCATCAAATGGTCAATTAGGGACTTATAATAAGAATTATAAGTTACCACCAATAGCACTTTTAAAGCCTCCAGTTAAGTCTAAAGGAAAAGGCAATCAATCGATGATTGAAAGAAATATAACACTTCTAGAAAATGTTTTAAAAGATTTTGGAATACTCGCAAAAGTAGTTGAAGTTAATAGTGGACCAAGTGTTACTCAATATGAGCTTGAAGTTCAAAGCGGAACAAAGCTTAATAAAATACTTAGCATAAATAGAGAAATATCTTTAGCACTTGCTAAAAAAGATGTTCGTATACAAGCGCCTATTCCAGGTAAAAGTACTGTAGGAATAGAAATTGCAAATGATGAGACAAAACCCGTTTCATTAAGAGAAATACTTGAAAATGTTCCTCAGAGTAAGTCTAATAGCAAATTGCTTGTAGCACTAGGGAAAAATATAATGGGTAGAAGTATTTTTTGTGAAATTGATAAGACACCTCACTTATTAGTTGCAGGTGCGACTGGCTCAGGTAAATCAGTATGCATTAACTGTATTATTGCATCTATTCTTATGAGAACCAAGCCAGATGAAGTTAAGCTTATGCTTGTTGATCCAAAAAAAGTAGAATTAAGTATGTATAATGGGATACCACATTTAATGATGCCTGTTGTAACAGATCCTAAAAAAGCAAATATTGCACTTCAAAAGATAGTCCATGAAATGGAATGTAGATATGATTTGTTTAGTGAGAAAAATGTTAAAAATATAGCAACATATAATGCTTGGGTAGAAAAAGAAAACGAGAAATTACCAGAAAATGCGAAAATAAAGAAGATGCACTACATTGTTGTTATAGTTGACGAGTTAGCAGATCTTATGTTAGTGGCATCAAAAGAAGTTGAAGACTCAATAATGAGAATTACTCAGATGGCAAGAGCCGCAGGTATACATTTAATTATTGCAACTCAAAGACCATCAACAGATGTTATTACAGGTGTAGTTAAGGCAAATATTCCATCACGTATTTCGTTTGCAGTATCAAGTGGAATTGATTCTCGTACAATACTTGATCAAGGTGGGGCAGAAAAACTATTAGGTAAAGGAGATATGCTATTCTTACCAATGGGAGAAAATGCACCTGAACGTGTTCAAGGAGCTTATGTTTCTGATGAAGAACTTGAAAAAATTGTAGATTTTACTGTTTCTCAACAAAAAGCTATTTATGATGAGAGATTTATGGACTTAACAAGTTCAGCAAAAGATCAAGGTAATGCAGGTGGTCATATTAAAGAAGTAGAAGAAGAATATGATGATCCTCTTTATAATGATATTGTAGAATTCGTAATTACTCAGGGTAAAGCCAGCGCTTCTCTATTACAAAGAAGATTTAAACTTGGATATAATAGGGCAGCTAGAATAGTTGATTTACTTGAAGAAAGGGGTATTATTGGTCCTCAGAATGGTTCTAAACCTAGAGAAGTTTTAGTTAAGCTAGAAGAAAAAACTGAAGAAGAAAATTAGCATTAATCGAAAATCGGAGAAATCTGATTTTTTTGTTTGACTTCAATTATATAAGATAGTAAAATTAATATATAAGAATATAAGAATATAAGAATAGGAGTTAGTATATGAGAAGATATAATGTAAGTAAAAAGAAAAATATGATTATAGGAATGCTATGCTCAGTATTGGTGTTAATGGGCGTAGGTTATTCACTATTTGCACAAAACTTAAAAATTAATTCTACAGGAA
>JAQXRJ010000021.1 GCA_029218465.1 bacterium
TATTATTAGTTTACACCAAACACTAACTCTCTATAAATAAAATATATATAATCGTGTCCTTCTCTTTGCTTTCAAATATGTATTAATTATATGACTAAATATTTGTTTTGTCAATTATTTTTGTTTATTTTATCCACTTAAGTCTAAGGTCTTAAGTGGTGTAAGGAAGCCCTATGGTCTTCCTTACAAATATTTTTTTCATTTTTTAATGTGTGTATCTTTAATTATTAGGTATTACTTGTTGTTTAAGACAAATGCTAGTTCTAATGCTAATAGCATAACTTCTTTCTTTTTATCAATTTTTGTTAATCCATTTAAACTTCTTTCATCCCATTCACCTCAATCTATGTAAATGTCAAATATTTTTGTAGGTTTTTGGTAAATTTTAAATGCAGTTTTTTAACTTATTTTTTGATTTTAAAATTTTTTTTGTACTATGTCTTTTATTCTGTAAGATTTACCTTTTATATTTATAATAACTGAATGATGTACTAACCTATCTATTATTGCCAAAGCAATTGTTATATCTCCAAAAACTTCTCCTCATTTAGAGAATGGTTGATTAGTTGTTATTATTGTTGGTTTATTTTCATATCGTTTTGTTATTAGTTGAAAAAATACCTGAGCTTGAAAAATCTATAGACATAACATGATATTGTTGACTATTTAGTATCACTAAATAGTGAATTTGAAGAAACGTATAAAATATATCAAGATTCATTATATGCACTCCAAAACAACAATTTATCAGTACTAGAAGCTACATTAAACACAAAATACAATAATGTATTAGAATACATGAAAATATCAGTAAAAACATTAAAAGAATATTTACCATATATAAAAAACACATTATCAAATCCATATCATAATGTATTTGTAGAAGGTAATAATAACTTTATTAACATGTGAAAAAAGCCAGTGCATTTTTAAGCACTAGCTTTATAAAATTTCTTTATCAAGATTTTTGGTCACACCTACTATTTAACAAATAATCATTTTTATTAAATATTAGATTGTTTTTTTTGTTTTATAAAATAGTATGATGTATATCCTAGTGCTCCAAATCCTACTAACCATGCTATAAAAATTAACGCGTCTCCTGTATCTGGTGAACTTGATGCTTCCTTATCAGCGTTTTCATTTGAAGGTTCATAATCAAAATAATTATCTCCACCATCACCATAATTCAACTCTTTCTTAGGTTCAATAATTGCATCGGTAACATTGTAAATAATTGAGTCCCATCTTTCAATACAACTATTATTTTCTGTTAGTATTCCATTACATTTTGCTGCTATATAACAAGTGGTACTTGAAAACCAAGCATCTTTTTTTGTGTAATTTGCATAAACTCCATCAGTTATATTTTTCTTTCCTTCCATTTTACATCCAATTTCATTACTACAATTCACATTACTATTAAAATAAATTCCACCATTTGTTCCGCCTGATTCTCCAACATAGCAAAATCTAGAATTAGAATCATATTTATATGTAGTATATGTATAAATTTCATTTGCAGTATCTGTTTTTAAAATACTATAACATTTTTTATTTGCTGCATCTAATATATCAGTATCTGAACTACATTTTATTATACTATCAGTAAGTATTTCTGAAATTTCAACATAATTGGCTTTAAGTGTTATTTTTTTTATCGGAATTCCATTTTCTAATTCAGTTTCAATATTTGCTCCAATTCCTTCATCTAAAATTTGACTAAAATCAAAATCTTGGCCATTATAAGTCCATCTAGTAAATAAACTATCAGATTTAATTGGGTATGATCCTGGTGTTCCAACTGGTTTAGAACCATTTATATATTGAACTCTTGTTTTAGTTCCATCAATAAAATTACCACCATTTGTATCATATGTAATTTTATAATATTGAATTATTTTTACTTCTGTTGCTTCCGTGCCTTCTGGTGGCGTCGTAAAATCTTCTGGTGTCTGTTGTGGTGTATCATTTTGATTATTACTTAAACATGATTTTTCATCTTTATATTCAGGTACTTCCTTACAAGGACTTCCATAATAACCAAATTTATATATTCCATCACATAAATAGCATCCTTTAGACGAAACTTTCCACTGAGCATATAATATCATTGGTGCATTTCCTATATATGCCCCACCGGGTTGAAAACTTCCTCCTGTTCCATCTTTTCTAGTATTCCATTCGACGAAATTATAACCTTCTTTTGTAGGAACGACTCCACTTAAATAAATTTTTTCAGACCCATCTCTGTCTAAATCTTTTTTCTTTTGCTGCGATCTAGGAGCACCACTACCGCCATTAGCATCATATATAATATCATAACTAATTACATCACCATCAGTTGTGTAATTAGGAGAATTTATGTTTTCACCAGCAAAACATGCATAGAGTTTACTAATAGAATCTTTTATTGTAGCATAAGGGCCATTATCTAGTGTTATAAAATTTCGTTTATCAAAACCAGCCCATCCATCGCATATTAGCGTAGGTTGCCATCCTAACATATAGTCTTTTTCTTTTTTTATATCTGGTGGAAGTTCTATTCTACAATTTTTTGTTCCTTCTAATAGAATACAATCCCTTGTTGTATATTCAACCGAGCCTTTACCTTTTTCAATATAATAAAATGTTACACTATGTGCATTAACATTTACTAAACCTATAAAAAAAGTTGCCAAAATAATCCATAGTCTCTTTAAAATATTTTTCATTTTTATTAATCCTCCCTATTACATTATCATTATATCAAAAAAAAAAAAAAAAAAACAATATGTATATGTTGTTTTTTAGGATAAAATATGTAGTGTTACGTTACTATTCACAGTCAGGTAGAGATTAGTCTCTATCTTTTTACTTTTTATTATACACTATTTATATTAAAAAGTAAGGACTATCTTTTGGTTTGATTATGGTTTATAATAGTTTCAAGGTAGTGATATTATGTCTAATT
>JAQXRJ010000022.1 GCA_029218465.1 bacterium
ATCGCTAAATTGGCTTACTCCTTTAGAAATGAGACAACAAATTATAGAAAAAAACAATATTCAATAATTACAAAATAACTATATCATATTGCTTTTTATTTTTTTATAAATTTTGTCTCACATCATTTACAATTATACAATTTAAAAAAATATGAATTAAATTATTATATTATTTATTTATTATTTTCACTTTTAAATGGCATTTTTAAATACCTTTTTATTGTATTTACATCTACATCAAGACTAGATACATATTCCTTATAACTTTTTACACCCAATTCTCTTAATACAATATATTTAGCAGTTTCATAACCTTGAGAGTATATTTCACTATTAAAAAGAATATGTATTATTTTTTCTCTATTAAATGGCCAAAACCGATTATAAGCACATCCATTGTTAAAGAATTGTTCTTTATCATTGTTTTTTGGAACATATCCTTTATTCAATTTTTCAATAAATTCTTCTATCTTACATTCAATTGGATATATATTACTACTACTTAAATAGTCATTAATTGTTTTTTTTGCTTGTTCATATCCTTTACTGTACGCTTCATCATTTAAAACTAAATCTATGATCAATTTTTTATTATAATTCCAAAAATATTTTATAGGCTTTCCATTGCTAAAACAGCAATTGATTTCATTATATACTGGAATATATCCTCTATTAAGCATTTCTATATATTCTAAAATTTTGTCCTCAAAAGAAAAACTATTATTTATATAGTCATAAATAATTGATTTTGCACAATCATATCCAATGCTATAATTTTCATCATTTAAAACTGTATCTATAACTTCAGCTTTATTAATATTCCAAAAAGACCCAACAAAAGTACCATCACTAAAGCGATGATTTATATCACCCGTTTTTGGAATATATCCTGAATTTATTTTATTAATTAATTCATTAATTTTATCTCGATGAGATTGTTTTATTTTCATAATATTTCCCCTTCAAACTTATAGTATCATACACTAAAATAATAAAAAAGAAAAGAAAAAAGAAATTATTTATTAATTCTTAATTTTTCTATACAATCATAGGCACAAATAACACCATCATTCATTGCAGTAATAAGTTGAAATATTTTCTTTTTAACAACATCTCCTGCAGCATAAACCCCTTCAATATTTGTCATACACTTTTCATCAACAAAAATATATCCATTCCTATCCATTTTTATTTCACAAAAAACATTTGTATTAGGTTCATATCCAATAGAAACAAAACAACATTTTACATCTAACTCTCTAATATTTTCTTTATCTATTGTATTAGTAAGTACAATAGAATTAAGTACTCCATCCTTTGTTTTCAATTCGTTAACACAACTATTATACATAATTTCAATATTAGAATGCTCCCTAACTCTGTCTAAATATATTTCTTCAGCTCTCAAAATATTAGTTCTATTAACAATATAAACTTTATTGCAAATTTTTGACAAATAAAGGGCTTCTTCAAAAGCAGAATTTCCGCCACCTATTACACATACGTCTTGATTAGAAAATAAATTTCCATCACAAGTAGCACAATAACTAATACCTTTTCCAACTAATTCTTTAGCATTAGTAATATCTAACCTTCTAGAATGCCTTCCTGTCGAAATAATTACTTTTTTACATGTTATAATCTGATTTCTAAAAACAATATATTTAATTTTACCTTTTAACTTGGTTTCTATCACTTCATCATTTATATATTTAACGTCTAATTTTTTAAGCTGAGAAAAAATTATTTCTGATAATTCTATACCCGACGATTGAACAAATCCAGGATAATTTTCAACTTTAGTAGATAAATTAATTTGTCCTCCAGGATAATCTTTTTCTATTATGCAACAATTTATACCAGCTCTTTTTAAATATATTGCCGCAGTCATTCCAGCTACACCAGCACCTATTATAGCAACCTCATAATCAATACTATCTACACTAGTTTTTTTTCTTAACACAATATTCACTCCCCTTTGACTTAAGAATTATAAAAATACCTACAAAAAATAATATAATAGATACAATTTGAGCAACTTTAATATTTAAAAACATTAAACTATCACTCCTAAAATACTCAATAAAACATCTACCAATTGAGTACCATATTAGATAGAAACCAGTTAAAGTGCCAATCTTATTATTTTTTCTCCTTATAATAAGCATTATAATAAATCCAATTAAATTCCAAATAGACTCATAAAGAAAAGTCGGCTGATAATAATTGCCATCTATATACATTCCATTAATAACAAATGTAGGAATATGACAAGATTTAAGCTTGGATAAAGAAGTAACCATTCCATATGCTTCTTTATTAAAGAAATTTCCCCAACGTCCAATTGATTGGGCAATAATAACACTAACCGCAAATAAATCTGTTACCTTAAACATATTAACATTATGTTTTTTGCAATATAAATAAATAACTAAAAAGCCAGATAATATCCCTCCATGTATAGCGAGTCCTCCATGCCATATTTTAATTATCTCTGAGGGATAAGTCATATAATAATCTAAATTAAATAAAACATAATAAATTCTTGCACCAATTATACCAAAAAGCATTACATAAAATATTAAATCATAAAAGAAATTAATATTCATTTTATTTTTTTTTACTTCACAAAAGAGAATAATTAATCCAATAACAGTTCCAATTATAATCATAATAGAATACCAATATATAGTTATAGGTCCAATTGATAATGCTATATTACTCATTATTTCACCTTCTTTACAAATATATACTATAAAACAACTTAAATGTAAAAAAGAAAGTGTATAACTAATTATATATAAAACACTTTCTAATTATTTCAAAGAAATATTTATGGCAAATTCATAAATAATATTAATTACAAAACAGTTTTTAAAAATTTACCTGTATATGATTCTTTAACGTTTGAAACATCCTCAGGAGTACCAATAGCAACAATTTCGCCACCCATATATCCTCCTTCAGGCCCAATATCTATAATATAATCAGCACATTTAATAAAATCTAAATTATGTTCAATAACTATTACTGTATCTCCATTATCTACTATTTTTTGAATAATTTCAAGTAATCTCTTAATATCATCTAAATGTAATCCAGTTGTAGGCTCATCCATAATAAATAATGATTTCCCAGTAGGCTTTTTTTGAAGTTCTTTTGCCAATTTAACTCGCGCAGCTTCTCCTCCAGATAATGTAGTTGCACTTTGACCTAATTTAATATATCCAAGACCAACACTATCTAGAACTTTTAATTTATTCTTTATCTTAGGATGATTCCCAAAGAATTCAACTGCTTCACTTACTCTCATATCAAGAATATCAGCAATATTTTTATTTTTATATCTAATACTTAATGTTTCACTATTATATCTAGTACCATGGCAAATTTCGCAAGGAACATAAACATCTGGTAAAAAATGCATTTCTATCTTTTTCACACCATCACCACGACAAGCTTCACATCTTCCACCTTTTACATTAAATGAAAATCTATTTTTTTCAAATCCATACATTTTTGCTTCTTTAGTATTAGTGAATAACTCTCTTATATCATCAAATACGCCAGTATATGTTGCTGGATTACTTCTAGGCGTTCTTCCAATTGGATTCTGTGTAATTTCTACAATTTTATCAATATTTTCTAATCCTTTAATCTTTTTAAATTTACCCGGTTTAACCTTTGAATTATAAACCTCCAACATGCAAGCTTTTGACAACGTTTCCATAACTAAACTTGATTTACCAGAACCAGATACACCCGTGACGCAAGTAAAAGTACCTAGAGGAAACCTAACATCTATATTTTTTAAGTTGTTTGCCGAAGAACCAATTATCTCTATAAACTTTTTGTTGCCTTTTCTTCTGTTTTTTGGTACATCAATTCTTTTTTTGCCACTTAAATATTGACCAGTAATACTATTTTCGCATTTCATAACTTCTTCTGGAGTTCCACAAGCAATAACCTCTCCACCAGCATCACCTGCCTTAGGACCTATATCAACTAAATAATCACAGGCAAGCATTGTATCAGTATCATGTTCTACAACTATTAAAGTATTACCCAAATCTCTCATTTCAAGTAAAGAATTAATTAATCGTTGATTATCTCTTTGGTGTAATCCAATACTTGGCTCATCTAAGACATATAAAACACCAGTAAGTCTTGAACCAATTTGAGTAGCAAGTCTTATTCTTTGTGATTCACCTCCAGATAATGAACCAGCACTTCTTGATAAATTTAAATATTCAAGACCAACATTTAATAAAAATTTTAGTCTATTTTGTATTTCTTCTATCAAAAGCTTAGCGATTTCTTGCTGTGACTCAGTCAATTCTAATTTGTCAATAAAATTGTACATATCTTTTATACTTAAACACGTTACTTCATATATATTCTTACCACCAACAAGAACAGATAAAACACTATCTTTAAGTCTAGCCCCATTACAAGTTTCGCAAGTAGTCTCAATCATATATTTTTCAAGCCATTCTCTAATCCATGTGCTACTTGTTTCCATATATCTTCGCTGTAAATTATTAATAATTCCTTCATAAAAATCTTTTAAATTATAATTTGTTCCGCTTTTAGCAGAATAATTAAATTGTATAATATCAGGAGAACCATATAGAATTATTTCTTGATGTTCTTTTTTCAATTTTTTAAAAGGTTTATTCATATCAATTTTATAGTGTTCACAAGCACATTTTAATCTTTTATAATATAAATTTTCAATATCATCACTAAGAGTTACAATAGCCCCCTCATTAATTGATAAATCTTTATTTGGAATAACTAAGTCTGGATCAATCGATAACTTTATACCAAGACCTTTACAATCATCACAAGCACCATATGGTGCATTAAAACTAAATAATCTAGGCTCTAATTCAGGCAATGAATAATTACAATATGGGCAAGCAAATGACTCAGAAAAAACCAATTCCTCTTTTCCTAATACGCTAATAATTACTTTTCCATTTGCTAATTTAGTAGATGCTTCTATCGCTTCAAATAGTCTTGAACGAATTCCTTCTTTTAATATTAACCTATCTATAACAACATCTATATTATCTTTAATATTTTTATCAAAGTAAATTTCTTCGGACAAATCATGTGTTTCTCCATTGATTCTCACTCTAACATATCCTTCTTTTTTCAACCTATCAAGTAAATCCTTATGTTCACCTTTTTCTCCATGAATAATAGGTGCCATAACAATTATCTTTGTACCTTCCGGATATTCAAGAATTTTATTTGTCATTTCTTCAACACTTTGATTAGAAATTGGTATATTATGATTAGGACAATAAGGTGTACCTATTCTAGCATATAACAATCTTAAAAAGTCATATATTTCCGTAACAGTACCAACAGTTGATCTAGGATTTTTACTAGTAGTTTTTTGGTCAATACTAATAGCAGGAGATAAGCCTTCAATAGAATCTACATCAGGCTTTTCACTTCCACCTAAGAATTGTCTAGCATATGAACTTAAACTTTCAACATACCTTCTTTGTCCTTCTGCATAAATTGTATCAAAAGCTAAACTGCTCTTTCCACTTCCTGATACACCAGTCATTACAATCATTTTATTCTTTGGTAAAGTTATATCTATATTTTTAAGATTATTTTCTCTAGCACCTTTAATAACTATATTATCCATAATATCACCACTTCTCCATTTGCTTAGTAATTATATCATCATATTTATATCAAATCAATTTGATTTTATTTTTTGAACAAAAAATGTGAATAAAACCAATTTAATAAATATTTTATCCACAAAATTGTTAATTATTTGATTTAATTTCAAATATTATATCACGTAATTCCATTGCTCTTTCAAAATCTAGTTCGCTTGCTGCTTTTTTCATTTCCTTTTCTAATTCTTTAATATCAATATTTTTTTCTTTCTTAGAATTATTATTTATTTTAGATTCTTTTTCATCGCTAATATTACCAATAGTTTCTCTTATTTCTTTTATAATTGTTTTAGGTACTATCCCATGATCACTGTTATATTTAGCTTGAATAGTTCTTCGCCTAGATGTTTCATTTATAGCATATTTCATAGAATCAGTTATTTTATCAGCATACATTATACATTTACCATTAGCGTTTCTAGCACATCTTCCAATCGTTTGAACTAAACTTCTACTACTTCTTAAAAAGCCTTCTTTATCAGCATCTAAAATTGCAATTAAACTAACCTCAGGTATATCAATTCCTTCTCTAAGTAGATTAATACCAACAATACAATCATATTTTCCTAAACGCAAATCTCTAATAATATTCATTCTTTCTAAAGACTTTATCTCACTATGTAAATATGCAACCTTTATGTCTAAATTTTTTAAATAATTAGTAAGCTCTTCAGACATCTTTATGGTAAGCGTTGTAATAAGAACTCTTTCATTTTTATTTATTCTTTCTCTAATTTCATTAATCAAATCATCAATTTGTCCATTAGTAGGTCTCACATCAATTAAAGGATCTAATAATCCTGTAGGTCTAATTATTTGTTCAACATATATATTGCTTGTTTTTTCAAGCTCATAGTCACCTGGAGTTGCCGAAACATAAATGACTTGATTAATTTTCCTTTCAAATTCATCAAATTTTAAGGGTCTATTATCAAGTGCACTTGGAAGTCTAAACCCATATTCAACTAAATTCAATTTACGAGCTCTATCACCATTATACATTCCTCTAACTTGTGGTATAGTTACATGTGATTCATCAACAATTAATAAATAATCATCTCCAAAAAAATCCATAAGAGTAGTAGGTGTTTCGCCTTCATTTCTTAATGAAAGATGTCTTGAATAATTTTCTATGCCACTACAAAAACCTGTCTCTGAAAGCATTTCTAAGTCATAATTAGTTCTTTGCTCAATTCTTTGTGCTTCAATTAGTTTATTATCCTCTTTAAAAGTTTTTACCCTATTAATCATTTCTTCTTTGATTCTTTTAATTGCTTCTTGTAGCTTACTATCGCTAGTAACAAAATGACTTGCAGGGAATATAGTAGCACTTTTAAGGTTCTTTATAGTCGCACCAGTAATTATGTCAATTATACTTACCCTATCTATTTCATCTCCAAAAAGCTCTACTCTAATAGCATTTGTTCTGGTGTTGGAAGGAATTACTTCTATAACATCTCCTCTAACTCTAAAAGTTCCACGCTTAAAATCATAATCATTTCGTTCATAAAGCATATCTACAAGCTTTGTAAGAATAGCATTTCTATCTATAATTTCTCCTTCTGCAAGAGTCAATGTTTTATTTTCATATTCTTCAACTTCTCCAATACCATAAATACATGAAACACTAGCAACAACAATTACATCCTTTGAAGACAAAAGAGAACTGGTTGCATAATGCCTCATTTCATCTATTTCATCATTTATTGAAGAATCTTTTTCAATATAAGTATCAGTTGAAGGAACATAGGCTTCTGGTTGATAATAGTCATAATAAGATACAAAGTAACATACATGATTGTTTGGAAACAACTCTTTAAGCTCTGCATATAATTGTCCAGCAAGTGTCTTATTATGGGCTAAAACTAAGGTTGGTTTATTAGCTTGCTCAATAACATTAGCAATTGTGAATGTTTTTCCTGTACCAGTTGCACCTAATAAAACTTGCCATTTTTCCTTATTTTTTATACCTTTTACCAATTTTTCAATTGCCTGAGGTTGATCTCCACTAGGTTTAAAATTAGAATGAATTTTAAACATTGATTCTTTATTTTTTTCCATAATGTCCTCCTTTATTAAGACCACTATCAGCCAGAAAATTCGTATCCTATCTTCAAAAATTCGTATTCTTACTATTTTTGTAACGTCAAAAATGTGTCTTTTTTGCTTGGATACGAATTTCGGCTACAAATTGACAAAATAAACCTAAATAAAACTGAATAATCAAAGACGATTTTCAATGACCTATTTTAACACTTATTTTACAATAAAACAAGAAAGTTATATCAACTTTCCATGATTCACTTATAAAATTCAAACACTACGAAAAAATATTTAAATAACACGCCGTGTATTTTTTTAGTGTTATGTTATAATCATATATATAATAAGAAGGAGGCTTAGGAATGTAATTAAATGTATTTCATATTAGCTAATAATTTTTCATTAATTAACTATATTTGTTTAAATAATTTAAACCTAATGTTCAGCACTTATTCATAATTATTACTATAAATATTTTTAAAAAAATTGAATAATTACAAGTATCGATAAAAATGTTAAGTATAATTGACAAAATTCAAAGTATAGTTGCTAGACTAAACAAAAATATGATGATATCATTAGTATATTAAATTAAAAAGGAGGTATTATAATGAAATTTGATGAAAAACTTATAAAATTAAGGAAGAGAAATTTTTTATCACAAGAAGAATTAGCAGAAAAGCTTGATGTAACAAAACAAACAATTTCAGAATGGGAACTTGGCCAGTCTAAGCCAGATATGGATAAAATAATTGAAATTAGTAAATTATTTAATGTAAGTATAGATACACTTACAAATGATAATTTATTAATGGAAAAAACAAATGAAGAAAAAAATAATAATATAGAATATAATAATGGTAACAAAAAAATGATATTATTCTTTTTAATTGTTATATTTATTACATCAACTGCAACACTATCATATAGAATAGCAATTTCTATAAAAGAAAAAAATGATGAATTAAAAGAAGAACTTAGAAAAGAAAAAGAAGAACAAGAGAAAAAAAAGCAAGAATTAGAAGATAAAATTAAAAAAGCTGAAAAAGAGAGCTTTAATGAAGATTATGAATTTTGGGCTGGCACGAAAACCAGTGCAGAAGTATCTATAATAATAGATAAAGCAATAACAAATAACAAAAAAAATGATGAACATTTAATATCATTTGTATTTGATGGAAAGTCTTATGGAACTAATCCAGAGAATATTATAAAAATTAAAAAAAATTTAAAAGATTTTAATGGTTATAAAATACAAAAATATGAAATATCACTTAATTATGATAACGAGGGATACGTCAACAACATAATCATTGAAACAAGATAAGAGGGATTTAATATGATAATAAATATATGTTTAATTATAGTAATAATAATAACTGGTACAATACTTATAACTTATAATAGATTTGTTAGAGAAAATAATAGAGTTAAGCAAAAAGAATCAGATATTGATGTTTTATTAAATCAAAGATTTGATTTATTGCCTAACTTAATAGAAACAGTAAAAGGATATTCAAAATATGAAAATAATACATTAAAGGAATTAACAAAATTAAGATCTTCATATAATGATAATAATTTCAGTGTTAATGAAGCAAATAAAATTGACAAAAGTTTTGGAAAATTAATGGTGACTTTAGAAAAATATCCTGAATTGAAAGCAAATGCAAACTTTTTAGATTTACAGTCTAATTTAAAAGAAATAGAAGAAAGTTTAAGCATAGCTAGAATTAATTATAATAGATCAGTTATAAAATTTAATAACTTAGTTGAGTCTATTCCATCTAACATAATAGCTAAAATATTCGATTTTGAAAAAAAGGATTTTTTCAAGTTAGATAATGATAAAAAAGATAATATTAAAGTTGATTTTCCTGAATAGCACCGTTTTTAAATTCATATTTATTATAATAATGCAGATTATAAATATTTAATTAATATGTTAGAAGATATGATGAAATCTTCTAACTTTTATTTATATTAGATTAAATTTATTTTAGAAATTAATTGATATTCATGAACAAAACATATAAATGTCATTGACAAAGTAATATTTAATTAAAAGGACTGTATCCTGTTAATTACGGATTACAATCCTCTAACTATAAAATATTTATAAAATATTCAAACTTCAAATTTCAAATTATTACAGTTATCTAAATCATTAATAATCAAAATACAAAATCATACTGTGAGATTGATTTCCTCCTTTATATCCTATAAAAATTCTATTTTTTCCTTTATATTTATATATTTTTATACCTTCTATTTCATAATTACTTCCAGTACAATTTTTACATAATTTTGTTATTTTGCTTCTAACATTATTCAAAGAAGCTGTCCATACTTGTTCCCCACTAACAACATCATAACATCTAATTGCAAAATCCTCAGTTCCATCAACATAATATATATAATTATCATAAAAATCACTACCATTATTTGCTCCATCTTTAACCATTTTAATAGTTTTTAATTGAGAAAGAGACGAATTAGATAATTGTGATATACCATTATATCTATACATCGTCAAAACATATGGATTTGATTTTTTCTTAACTGCAAGTAATTCCAAGTTTTCATCAAAGCTTACTTCATTAGTATAGCCAAATTCAATACCTCGTTCATTTGACTTCTTTTTAAAAAGAGAATCTGATAGTGTAACCTTTTTAGCAGCAGCACCTAATGCAGTTCCAGATGAAGAATGAGAACCTGTATATAAATAATATTCATTATTTATTACTGAAACATCAAAAGATTGACCATGACCCGCATTTTCAAAATAGCCTTTAAATTTTATATTATTATTTTTATCATATGCAACTATATGAGTTGAATAATTATCCTTTGCTTCATCACTAGTATGATATGAGTACCAAACAAGTTCATTTGATTTAGAAATATTTGTAATTGCAAATTGCTGTAATTTTTCTTTCTCACCCTTGTATGGACCATATACTGCATATAAAGAAATATCTTTATAAACTTTTAAATTGGATAAAACCGGTTTTGGAACAGGTTCACTTTTATCAACAACTTTAACTAAAACAGTAGAACTCTTACCATCATTTGTTTTTGCAGTTATTTTAGTACCTCCCGCTTTTTTTGCAACCAAAACACCTTTACTAGAAATTGTTGCAACAGATGAATTTGAAGATTGCCATGTTATGCTTTGATTATTATTAGACTTAACAGTTGCAGATAATGTTTTGGAATCTCCAACATAAAGTAATTTATCAAAATCAGAAATAACAACAGTATTAGAAACTGCAACATTATGACTGTTTCCTTCAATTTCTGAAGAAGATCCTTTAGATAGCATATAACCGACAAAAATCAAAATCAATGAAATTATAACTATTGTTATTGCTATTATTTTCTTTTTAGTATTACTATTCATTTTTTTTCCTCCTTAATACTACAATTTATCTACTACTCCATCTTGTGCTTCCACTTGGGAAATTAATTAAACTCCTAGGTCCTTTAAATCCTCTACTTGCCCGTGACTTAACAAACGATGTATACTTACTCCAAGTTCCGCAGCTGTTATCCTTATACATTCTGCAAGGTGCAACTTCAAGATGAAGATGAGTACCAGCAGTCGGATTAGAAGCAGTTGGTTTTGGAAGTACATAACCCGTATTACCCATATAACCAATATACTGATCAGAAGTAACATATTTTCCAACAGTTAAACCTGAAGCATAACTGCTCATATGTGCATACAATGAACTATACCATTTTTTTGAGCTACTATCATAATGTTCTAAAACAACTATTAATGCACCATATGAATCAGAATATTTGGCAATTACTGTACCATTTGCAACAGGATATATTTTCTCTTTTTTCTTATTAGGACTAGTTATATCTATACCCCTATGAAAACTTCCCCAACGGCTTCCAAATTCACTAGTAATAGAGCCGACAGTAGTTGGTCTTCTAAATTTTCCAGCTGATGCAGCTACAGCACAATCAACTCCAATCACATGATTACTTTTGCAGCCTAATTTTTTATAACTTGCGACAATATCCTTATATATTTTCAACTGTTTAGCAGAATCAACACCACCTTCTTCATATGCTTGTTTTTCCTCACCTAATGATAAAACCTTTTCCGATAAAGTCTTTTGTTTTTGTGTTAATTTTTCTTCAAGTTTTTTTATTTCTTCTTCTCTTTTAGAATTTCTATCAATCATATTTTCCAAATCTTCAATTATTTGATTATTATATTCTGTCATTTGTTCAACTATAGACATCCGATATATAAAATCAGTTATGCTATCAGCACCGAAAGCATATTCTAAATATGCGTTTTCATCTTCAGATAATTGAAGATATTCGTAAAGGGCTTTAACTTCTAAGCTTTTTTTCTTTATTTCCTCTTTACCATTTTCTGTCTCTTCTCTTAGTTTTAATATTTCTGACTCCAAATCTTGCATCTGAGTCTGAGTATTTTTAATTTCATTCTTTGTATTAGTAATTTGATTTTCAGTCTTTTTTATTGCATTTTGAGCAGCAGTTAATTCATTTTGATATTTTGTAACCTTATCTTCATATTCTTTTAAAGTAATTGCGAATACATTATTAGGAACTAATAAATATGTAAATAACACAAATAGAAAAATATATGTTGATTTTTTCATACTTTTAAGTACTTTCTTACTGCTCTTGAACTTCCAAACATGCCAACTATTATTCCTAAAATTAAAACTAAGAGAGAAATTTGATAAATAAATGGAGTTGGATTAATTAATTTAATAAGTGATGAAAATAATTGTCCTTCAAAATGATTATAAAAAGCAAGATAACCATAAATAACTAATATAATAGGTAAAATAGATCCAAGTGCTCCTAAAAGCATACCTTCAATAACAAATGGATTTTTTATTGAAAAATTACTAGCACCAACAAGTCTCATTATTGATATTTCTCTTTTTCTTGAGAAAATAGTTAATTTAATTGTATTTATAATTAAAAATACAGTAACTACAATCAAAACAGCAACTAATAATATAGATATTTTTTTTATTAGAGAAAAGGCAGATACAAGTTTCTCAACCATTCCTTCACCATAATTAACCACCTCCACATTTTCTAAATCTTTTATAGAAGCAGCAGTATTTTTTATTTTTTCTATATTATCAACTTTTATTAAATAACTATCCTTAAGAGGATTTTCATCATCACTCCACTCACTCATTGTACTAGCAAATAAGTCTGACTCTTTCATCATTTCATTTTTACTTTCTTCTTTTGATTTAAATTTTACAGAAGCAATATTTTCTATTTTAGATAATTCACTTTCAAATGTTTCTAACCCTTTTTTATCAACATCCTTATTCATAAAAACAACAACGGTAACATCTTTTTCAATCAATCTTGTAAAATTATTTACATTCATTGAAACAATTATAGATGCTGCAACAATTATTAATGTTATACTAATACATGAAATGGAAGCTAAAGATAATGAAAAATTTCTTTTTACACTTTTTAATGCATCTCTTATACTCCTAAAAAACATTCTAAATATCTTCATTATCGTATTTTCCTTTCTCATAATCCTTTACTACTCGGCCATCTTTTAAAACAATAACCCTTTTTTTCATTTTGTTTACTATTTCTTTATCATGAGTTGCCATAATTATTGTAGTTCCAATAGCTTTATTTATTTCATCTAGAACACCAACTATCTCTAAACTCATTTCAGGATCTAAATTACCCGTTGGTTCATCACAAATTAGTAATTTAGGATTATTCACAATAGCCCGAGCAATTGCAACTCTTTGCTGTTCCCCACCAGAAAGTTGATCTGGATAGTGTCTTGTTTTCGATTTTAAGCCAACAAGTTCAATTGCTTTTAAAGCTTTTTTCTTTATATCTTTCCTTTTAACACCTATTACTTCTAATGTAAAAGCAACATTTTCAAAAACAGTTAATTTTGGTAATAACCTATAATCTTGAAAAACAATTCCCAGTCTTCTTCTTAATTTATAAACTTTACTATTTCTAAGTTTTGCTACATTTATACCTCCTATAACAATTTCACCACTGGTAGGCTTTTCTTCTCTATATAACATTTTAATAAAAGTTGATTTACCACTTCCAGAGCCACCTATTAAAAAAACAAAATCGCCTTTCTTAATTTTTAAATTCAAATCATAAATGGCGGTTACACCATTTTTATATTTTTTATTAACATTTCTAATATTAATTAATTCCAAGCTTTATCACCTCATATCATAATAATTATAACACATTATAATTCTTGTTTCCACCCTTTGACTGATATGAATCAGTTATTAATATAAATGCATCCTCATCAATGCTTTTAATTCCTTCTTTAAGTTTAAAATAATCTATAGTATAAATAGTAGTCATTATAACTATTTGTTTCTTATCTTTATAAGTTGGTGTAGTCCCCAATGCATTAAAAATAGTATATCCTGATTTAATTTCGTTTTTTATATAATCCTCTACCGCTTCAGTCTTGGATGTTATTATTTGAAATAATTTCTTACTTGATGTACCAAGTATTACCTTATCCATTGATATTTTACTAGCAACTAAAAATATAATCGCATATAATATTGAAGTAATTCCAAAAACGAAACCACCCAATATAACAATAATAGAATTAATTACAAAAGAAATTTTACTTATAGAAACCTTAAATTTCTTGCCAATTATTTGGGATATTAAAAAAATACCGCCCTGACCAATATTAAATCTATATACTGTTCCAGAAACTAATCCTGATATAAGCCCAGAAAATATAGCAACAACTACCATAGAAGTAGAATTAATATCAATAAAGCCGAAAAGATTACTTGTCAACTTTACAAAAAATGGATAAATTAAAGATGCATACAAAGAGCTTAAAACTAATTTATGTTCACCAAAAGCAAGTGCTACTAACAGAAATCCTACAGATAATAGAAAAATTATTAATGACGATTCAACCGATACAAATTGATTTATAATTATTGAAATTCCATTACTTCCTCCAGCAACTATATGACCAGGACTAATTAGCATATTATAATTAATTGCAGAAATAAACATTAAAAACGATAAAACACAATATTTATAAAACTCGAATTGTTTACTAGCGTTATTCATGATTATTCTCCACCTAATACTTCATAAGAATCTGTCGCTACAAAGAACGCTTCTCTATCTATCAAATGAATTGCTTCTTTTAATTTAAAATAATCCTTTGTTGGAATAACACAAAATAAAACTTTTTGTTTTTCTTTTGTATATCCACCTTTAGCATCAAATACAGTTACACCATGACCTAATTCTTCTAATATATATTTTTTTATTTCTTTATCTTCTTCTGCAATTATATAAAAAGCTTTAGAATCAGAAATTCCTAACATAACCTTATCAGTTAAAACACTTATAATATAAAGCGTTATTAAAGAATATAACAGCTTTGTAAATCCAAACACCACTGCACCAAATAAAACAATTAAACCATCAGATAAAATTATAGCATTTCCAATACTTATTTTTACATATTTTGATATAATTTGATTAATAATGTCCGTACCGCCTGTAGTAAATCCCGCTTTAAACACAAGCCCAGCACCAATACCATATAAAACAGCTCCAAACAATATGCAAACAACTATATCATTATTACCAATATTAAGTAAAACATCAATATCTGTTGTTATTTTTACAAAAATAGGAAATAATAAAGAACCAACTATTGACCTTTTAGTATCCTCAAATCCAAGCATAAAATAACTAATTATTAAAAGTATTATATTACATATCATAATAAAAATTGATGTATCCCAGCCAAATAATTTGCTCGTTACAATAGATATACCACTTACTCCTCCAAAAACAATATCATTTGGTAAAAGAAATAAATTAAATGATATAGCAACAATTAATAAGCCAACAATCAACATTATATATCTTTTTATGTCAAATTTATCATATATGTAATTAACTATCTCGTTAGTATCAATTTTATTCTTTTTTATTTTTAGCATATTTTCCTCCTTAAATTTTCATTAATAAATAAGTCAATATCTCCATCTAATACTTTAACAACATTACTAGTTTCAATATTAGTTCTATGATCCTTTACTAAAGAATAAGGATGCATTATATAGCTTCTTATCTGTGAACCAAAATTAATGTTTTCTTGTTGTCCTTTTAGTTTAATAATATTTTGTTCTTCCTCTTCTTGTTTTAATAATTTTAGCTTACTTCTTAACATTTGCATTGCTTGTTCTTTATTCTGAATTTGACTTCTACCATTTTGACAAGTAACTACTAATTTAGTTGGCAAATGAGTAATCCTTACTGCAGAATCTGTTGTATTAACATGTTGACCACCTGCGCCACTAGATCTATACACATCAATTTTTAAATCTTTTTCATTAATTTCTATATCTTGAACTTTTTTAATATTCGGTATTACATCAATAGAAGCAAACGAAGTATGTCTTCTATTATTTGAATCAAAAGGTGATAATCTAATTAATCTATGAACTCCCTTCTCGTTTTTTAAAAATCCATATGCATTAATACCTTTTACGAAAAAACATGCATTTTTAATACCCGCCTCGTCTCCTTCTTGATAATCAACTATTTCATATTTATAATTATGTTTTTCACACCATCTAGTATACATTCTAAAAAGCATTAAAGCCCAATCACAAGATTCAGTTCCACCTGCGCCTGGATGAATTTCTAAAGTACAATCTAAACTATCATATTCGCCACTTAATAAAAATAATGTTTCAATAGAATTATATCTATCCGCTAGCCTATTGATTTCTAATTCAAAATCTACCTCATTAAAAGAATTTTCTTCTTCACATAAATCAAACATATCTTGTAAATATTTAATATCTTCTCTGAGTTTTTCTATATCAAAAGTTTGACTTTTCAAATACTTAATCTGTGTGATAACTGCCTCGGAATTTTCTTTATCACTCCAAAAATCAGAATCATTCATTTGACTTTCCAAATTATTAATTTCTTCTTTTTTTGAAGATAAGTCAAAGTTCCCTCCACAAATTATTAGTTTTTTCTAGTAATACATTTAAATTTTTTTTTATTTCAATAAAATCCATAATATCACAACCTTAACAAATAAATTATATCATGAAAAAAAAATAGAAACTACATTTTTATATAGTTTCTATTATTATTTTATCTTTATTACTAAATTTTTGATCAATTATTAAATCATATATTTTATATTTAATAATTTTATCAATCCTTCTAGCACCATAATCATTAAACTGTGATTCCTTTATAATTTGTCTTATAGCCCTATTAGTTATTTTGAAATTTTTTTTTGTCAAGTTAAAATTATTTTTTGCCTTTTCTAAAGATTTTAATATTATTTTATTAATACTATCTTCCGTTAAATTATTAAATATAAATATTCTATCAATTCTATTTACAAGTTCAATCCCTAAAAAATTTTTTAAATCTCTATTAATAATATTTGCTTTATCATTTTTAAATCCTAAAGAATCATTTCTACATCCAATATTAGATGTCATTATTATAATATTATTATTAAAATGAATTATTTCATTTTTCGAGTTTTTAGCTTCGCCTTCATCTAATATTTGAAGAAACAAATTAATAACATCATTATGAGCCTTTTCTATTTCATCCAATAAAATAATAGCATTTGGTTTAATTTTTACTTCATCTAAAACAGTATTAATATTTGAAAAGCCAATATATCCCGGAGGAGAACCAATTATCTTACTAATAGAGTGCGGTTCTTTATATTCACTCATGTCAAGCCTAATAAGATTATTATTAGTAATTTGTTTTGCTAGTTCCTTAGCAAGCATAGTTTTTCCTACACCTGTTGGACCAACAAAAAGATATGATCTTGGTTTATTATCAAATTTATATCCTAATTTAATTCTTTTTATATCTTTAGATAAGTCATCAATAACGGAATCTTGCCCAATTATTTTTGATTTTAAAATTTTAGAAATATTTTTTATCTTTTTCAATTCAACATTTTCATATTCATAAATAGGAATATTTGTTTTCGTTTTAACAACCTCAGCCACTATCTGATCAGTAACTTCTTTCCTTTTAGAGGAACGCAAAGCCTTATATTCTAGTTGATTAATATTATTTAATATAATGTTTTCTGTTTCTTTTAATGATGACGCTAAAGAAAAATTTTGTTTAATTACTGCATCATTTTTTTGACATCTAACCAATTTTAATTTAATATATTCATTTTCTAACTTTTCGCTTATTTTATTTTTAGAGATTGATACTTTAGAACATGCTTCATCTAAAACGTCAATTGCTTTATCAGGCTGTTTTCTATCAAATATATATTTATTAGATAGTTTTACAATTGTTTCTAATGTTTTATCACTGATTATTACATCATGAAAATCTTCATAAATAGGCTTTATTTCACTCAAAATGTTAAGAACATCATTGTCAGAGGGTTCATCAACGTTGATAATTTGAAAACGTCTTTGAAGAGCACGATCATCTTCTAAAAACTTTTTATATTCCTCTATTGTTGTTGCACCAATTAACTTTAATTTACCTCTTGCAAGATAAGGTTTTAAAATATTCGATGCGTCTATTGCACCCTCAGCACCTCCAGCCCCGACTAAAGTATGAATTTCATCAACAAATATAATAATATCATCGGAATTTTCGATTTCAGATAATATTTTATTTATTCTTTCTTCAAATTCTCCTCTATACTTAGTACCAGCCACTAAACTAGCCATAGAAATAGATATTATTCTTTTGTTTTTTAACTTATCTGGAACTGTTCCATCAACAATTCTTCTACTCAATTCTTCAACAATTGCAGTTTTACCCACACCCGCTGAGCCAATTAAAAGAGGATTATTTTTTATTCTCCTGCATAAAATCTCTATCATTCTATTAAGTTCTTTATCTCTACCAATTACAGGGTCAAGTTCATTATTCAGAGCCTTTTCATTCATAGAATACCCATAATCTTCAATTAAAAATTTCTTTTTTGACTTAACTTTTTTAGATTTAGTTTTTATAAAGAATTCTTTGCATATTTTTTCAATATTAACATTCATAGCCAAAAGTATCCTAAGAGCTACTCCCTCACCCTCATCAAATAAGGCATTAAGCAAATATTCTATTTCAACAAAACAATCATTATTCTCTTTAGCAATTATAATGGCTTCCTCAATAATTCTTCTTAATAGCGGAGTATAAACAAACCAGTCATTGTCCTCTTTGCCAAAATCAATTATTTCTACAACTTTGCTTTTAAAATTATTATAATTAATTCCATATTTATTTAATATTTTTGTCGAATTTAAACTCTTATTTTTTAATATTGACAACAATAGATGTTCAGTACCAATATATGGGTGTTTAAGTTCCTTCTTTTCTAATTTTGAATTAATTAATACTTTTCTAGTATCTTCACTAAAATTTGAAAACATAGAATCTCCTTTCCTATTAATTCTATGTATATAGTGGATTTTATTTTATTTATTTATACAAAAAAAAGGAAGAAATTTCTTCCTAGGCATTATTATATTAAAATTACTAATATAGTAAATACAATCAATAAAACTGCAAGAATTTCAAGTATAAATTTCCAAATTGACTTAATCCATTTACCATATGAAACATTTAAGTAAGATAATATAGCAATTAGAATAATACTAGTTGGAGCAAATAAACTCATAAATCCGTACATACCTTGCCAAATTAAGGCAATAACAGAATATACACTTGAATCAGTTATTATTTCTGTAATATATTGCAATGTACTTGAAGCAACATAATAAATATCAACATAGAACACACTTGTTATGAATGATACTAAACTCATTGTAAATGAATTAAGTCCTTTAGTTAAAGTGAGTAATGGTTTAGTAATCGTTAAAACAATTGGATTATATGTAATAGCTATTAAAACAACATAAATAAATGTAACTAATAAGGCAGGTTTAATTGCTTTTTTCGCACCATCAACAAAGCTATCTAAATATTCATTAAATTTAATTTTATATATTTTAGATATTATAAATGAAGCTATCACAAGCATAGTAGAAACATTTAATATACTCCATTCCTCAAAAGCAGGAATATTTCCCAAAATTTTTCCTAAAATTGGAAATTTCGCAATTTTAAATGAAGATAAAACAGCTTCTGTAGCTTTACTAAATATATTTAATCCAAATACACTTGACCAAGAAGTAAATGATAATAACATTACTATGAACACTAAATCAATAATAACTACTAATGGCCATATTTTAGAATCCGTATTTACTAATTCAGGAATATATTCATTATTATTTTCAGTTGTCTTATCAGTTTTTGTTTTTGAAATATGTCTAATAGTATTAAAAATTAATAAAGCAATACCTAACACTAAAATGATAATCTTTGGAAGCAATTGTGCCATTGCATTAGTATTTAATATAGAATTAATTATACCCATACCATTTTGTGCTTTTACACTATAAGAATCCATTACATAAGTTGAAGCAAATGTAGTACCCATTAAACCGACAACAATTGATCCAACAGAAACCATTGCTGCAGTAATTTTATCATATCCAAGCATTAATATCAAAGATATAATAAACGGAATAATGATCCAAATACCTATTGAAACACCACATACAGAAGTCAAAATAGCTAATAAAGAAATTATAAATGCAATAACAATTTTTTCTTTTCCCTTAAATTTACTAACTAGTTTATCTAATAATTTACGATAAGCACCTGTTTTATAAAGTATACCATAAAATCCTCCAATAACTAGTAAAAATATTATATTATTCCCAAAATATTGTAACGCAACTGATGGATAACTAAACAGATCAGAAAGTCCAATTTGACTTCTAGTTCCATCACTAACAATACCATATGAATAATATGTAATAGGTAGTATCCAAGTTAAGATAACTGCAACTAAGATTGTTATTCCAATCACTTTAAATAAATTATGTTTTTTCATATTTACCCTCCTTAATATTAATTATACAATATTTGCCTTTAAATACAAGCATTTTTAATAAAAAAAGAATTGTTATCTATTTAATAGTAATTTAAAATATATAGTTTTAAAAAATAATTTAAGAAAAAGTTATTAAATCAGTACAAATATTACTTGACACTAATATTAATTTATTTTTTATATTTTCTATATTAAAAAAAGTTACAGTTCAGTTAAATTATTTTACATTTTTAACTAAATTGTAACAAAAATCTTTTACTTTTTTTCTTTCATCATAGGAAATAATACAACATCTCTAATAGATGGTTGATCATATATTAACATAAGTAATCTATCAATTCCAAAACCTAATCCAGAAATTGGTGGCATTCCTTGCTCCATAGCATCCATAAAGCCTTCATCAAGTTCCATTGTTTCATCATCACCTTGATCTTTAGCTCTTAATTGTTCCTCAAACGCTTGTCGTTGAACAATAGGATTAACAAGTTCAGAATACGCCTTACAAAGTTCAGAACCACAAGCAACAACTTGAAACATATCAACAGTTCTAGGATCAACATCATTTCTTCTTGTAAGAGGCATCATCACTGCTGGATAATTATATATTATTGTAGGCTCAACAATTGATTCACGTATTTTTCTTTTATAAACGTAATCAATAATCTGACTTATTGATTTATATTCATCTAAATCTGAATAAGAATATAAACCCTTTTCCACTATTTTATCTTTTAATTCATTAGGATCTTCGATTAACAAGAAATCAAAACCAAGTATATTTCTCATTTCTTCAACATAATTTATTCGTGGCCAAAGTTCTTTACCAAAGTCTAGTATATTTCCTTGATAATTTACAACAGTAGTGCCTATCAATTCTTTAAGTAATTCTTGAACGAACTTTTTATAAAAAACAATCGTATCCTCAAAATTCCAGTAAGCAACATACCATTCAACCTGAGTAAATTCTTGTAAATGTTGTGTATCCATTCCCTCATTTCTAAAACATTTAGCTAGTTCATACACTCTATTAAACCCACCAGCAATGCATTGTTTTAAATATGTTTCAGGTGCTATTCTTAAATTAAAATCTACATCAAGTGCATTATGATGAGTATAAAAAGGTCTCGCAGAAGCACCACAAACCGCGTTTTGCATTATTGGAGTTTCAACTTGTAAAAAACCATTTTCACCTAAATATTTGTGTAAAAAAGCATACAGCTTACTTCTTCCTAAAAATACATTTCTAGATTCTTCATTTGATATTAAATCAACAAATCTTTTTCTATATTTTAATTCAACATCATTCAATCCATGAAATTTTTCAGGAAGAGGTGTTAAAGCCTTTCCTAAAAAAGTTAAACTTTCAGCTAATAAGGTTTTTTCACCCGTTTGTGTAGTAATTATTTCTCCTTTTACACCAATATAATCCCCAACATCAACAAGTTTTTTAAAAAAATCATAATCTTTTTCTTTAGTAACATCATGTTTTAATTGAACTTGAATTCCAGCTTCTATATCTCTAATTCGAATAAATGCAAGTTTACCCATTTTTCGCATAAATACAATTCTACCAGCAATACTAACATCTTTAGTGCCATCATTTAATTCCCTTGCTTCTTTTAATGTATTTGAAATATCATATTTTTCTGGATAAGGATTTGTATATTTTCTAATTTCATCAATTTTTCCCCTTCTAACTATTTCTTGTTCTGATAACTCTCTCATTTCTATTCCTCCTCAACAATTGTATTACTTAAAATATCATGTAAACCTCTACCATCTTTTCTTATAGCTACCATAAATAATATTACAATAATAATAACAGAATTAATATTGCTTAAGAAATTAATAGTCATTAAGTATTTAGACTTATTAAGAATCATGACCAATATAGCACCAATCAAATTAAGCCAAATACCATAAAGCACTATACTTCTAATTATTAAATTATTAAAAGTAAGTTCGCCATTAATACTTTTAATTTTAATTTTAACTAATTTTTTTCCAATAGTTTGACCGTTATTATACACCGGATAAACCATAAAGTAAAGAATATAAATTACAATATCAACTAAAGATAAAATAACTGTATTTTTAGATATATTATAATTTAAATTGTTAATTTTTTCTAAATAATTATTGTCATTAAAATCTTCATTATAGTAATTGCTTAGTGTTTCTAACAATTCTTCTTGCGTTTGTTTTACATTATTATTTAAAGGAACAAAAGAAGTTATTAATGTTGATAGAATTACAACAATTAAGATATCAATTAGGTATGCTATAAATCTTTTAAAAAATTTAGCCTTCATAATCATCCTCCAAAAAAAGCATTTTATAATCGTTTAATATAGTTATTATATCATTAATACATTTTGATGTGTAAATTTTATTTTTTATTTCATTAGAACCCTTAATTCCTTTTAAATACCAAGCTATATGATTTCTTATTTCAAGTAAAGTAATCTTCTCACTTTTTATATTTGAAAGATTATCTAAATGTTTTATACACATATTTATTTTGTCAAGATTAGTTGGATTTGGCAATAAGATGCCTTCTTCCAAATAACATTTAATTTGTTTAATTAACCATGGATTTCCTAATACACCTCTACCAATCATAATAGCGTCGCAGCCAGTCTCATCTAACATTTTTTTTGCATCTAATGCAGTTTTTATATCTCCATTACCAATTACAGGAATTGAAACAGAATCCTTAACTAATTTAATAATATTCCAATCAGCTTTTCCACTATAGCCTTGAGCTCTTGTTCTAGGATGAACGCATATAGCACTTGCACCTGCTTGTTCACATATTTTAGCCACTTCAACTGCATTAATATTGTTACTATCCCATCCACTTCTAATTTTAACAGTTACTGGCGTATTGACGGACATAACCACAGCTGAAACAATTTCCTTAATTTTGTATGGACTTTTTAGCAAAGCAGAACCTGCTTGTGATTTAATTGCAACTTTTGGAACTGGACAACCCATATTAATATCAATTATATCGGGATGCATTTTTTTTTCAATATATTTTGCCGCATTTACGAAAGATTCTTTATCGCTTCCAAATATTTGTTGAACTATAGGCCTTTCAGATTCTTCCATATATAACATTTCTATTGTTTTTTTATTATTATAAAATATAGCCTTATCACTTACCATCTCAGCGTATATAAGTCCACAACCAAATTCTTTAATTATTTTTCTAAAGCTAGAATTACATATGCCTGCCATAGGAGCTAATACAATTCTATTTTCTATTTCTACATTTCCAATTTTCCACATATATTAAACCACCAAAAAAATTATAACATTTTAATTAAAAAGAAAACAACTATCAGATGATAGTTATTTTATATTATTTCTTTAATTCTTCTAAAAGTTGTTCTTTAGTCATTTTTGAATATCCTTTTATACCTTTAGCCTTAACTTTTTCTTTAAGCTCTGATATTGATAATTCATCAATATTTTCTTCTTTAGGCATTTCACCGTTTTTAACTAAATATTCTATTTGTTCTCTTGTCAATGTTTCATTTTCTAATAAAGCATTAGCAATAAGATCAAGTAAATCTCTGTTTGATTTGATTATTTTTTCAGTTTTTTTATAACATTCATCAATTATTTTTCTCATCTCAATATCAATCTCATGAGCAACTTCATTAGAAAAATTTCTACTTTTATTGTAATCTCTTCCTAAGAAAACTCCTCCTTGTTGCTGTTCTAATTGAACTGGGCCTAAATCACTCATACCATATTCAGTAACCATACTTCTTGCTATCTTTGTTGCCTTTTCAAAATCATTATGAGCACCTGTTGTCATCTCATTGAAAATAACTTCTTCGGCAACACGTCCACCTAGTAATCCACTAATAGTTTCAAGCAATTCTTTTTTTGTAGATAAAAAAGTTTCTTCTTTTGGAAGCATTAAATTATATCCACCTGCTTGTCCCCTAGGTATTATTGTTATTTTTTGAACTTCATTTGCACCATCTAATTTTATTCCAACTACGGCATGTCCAGCCTCATGATAAGCAACAACTTTCTTCTCGTGTTCCGTATACTTTTTAGATTTTTTCGCTGGACCCATTAAAACCCTATCATGAGCTTCATCTATTTCAGTCATTGTAATAAAATCCTTATTTCGTCTTACAGCAAGTAAAGCCGCTTCGTTTAATAAATTTTCTAAATCGGCTCCACTAAAACCAACAGTTCTTTTAGCAATATTTTCAAGTTTTACATTAGGTGCAAAAATTTTATTTCTAGCATGAACAGTAAGTATTTCTTCTCTTCCTTTTACATCAGGCAAATTAACAGTTACTTGTCTATCAAATCTACCAGGTCTTAATAAAGCAGGGTCTAAAACATCAGCTCTATTTGTTGCAGCAATTATAATAATTCCTTCATTTGCACCAAATCCATCCATTTCAGTAAGAAGCTGATTTAATGTTTGCTCACGCTCATCATGTCCTCCACCTAGTCCAGTTCCTCTTTGACGTCCAACAGCATCAATCTCATCAATAAATATTAAACAAGGGGCATTATGTTTTGCTTGCTTAAACATATCTCTTACACGACTTGCTCCCACACCAACAAATAACTCTACAAAATCAGAACCACTAATATAATAGAATGGAACATTTGCTTCTCCAGCTACCGCTTTTGCAAGTAGTGTTTTACCAGTACCTGGTGGACCTACAAGTAATACACCTTTAGGTATTCTAGCTCCTAATTTTTGAAATTTTTTTGGATTTTTTAAGAAATCAATTAATTCTTGCACTTCCTCTTTTTCTTCTTTTAAGCCAGCAACATCTTTAAAAGTTGTCTTATTCTTTTCACTATTAAGTTTAGCTCTACTCTTTCCAAAGTCCATTGATTTACCAGCACTATTCATCTGTCTAGTAAAAAAGAAGAAACCAGCTCCAATAATCAATACAAATGGAAGAACATTAACTAAAAATAAAAGCAATGTCCCTGATTCAGGATCATCTTCAGTAGTTAATTTAAACCCTAATTCAGATGAATCCTCATTTAACATCTTAGCAATTACACTATCAGTTAAAGGTACTTTAAAATAAAATGATTCCCCATCATTATAGGTTGCAAGTTTACCAGAAATTTCATATACACTTGCTCTTTCTTTTGGAATAATTGTTACTTCAGTAACATTATTTTTTTCTATTTCAATTAAAAATTGATCATATGTAATATTGTTAACAGTTTTATTAGAAACAACAACCATATAGTATATTCCAATCATTACTATTAACAAAAATAAATAAGGTAATAAATTTTTCTTTGCACTCTTTTTATTCATAACAAAATTCCTTTCTTTCACTTATATCTTAATATTATATCATATTTTTCAACTTTAGACTTAGTAAATTTAGATTTTTTTATTCCAGGTATCCAAATAATATTATCCAAAGAATCTACAACAATTGGCCACTTATCTCTATCTTCTTTGTTTATTTTAGAATCAATAAAAATATCTTTAATCTTTTTTGAACCATCAATTTTCTTTAAAAGCATTTTATCTCCAGATCTTCGAGTTCTAATATATAATGGAAAAGTTACATCATCATATTTTAATCTGCATATATTATTATCATTTATTTCAATCGAATCAATTTTTTCAATTATATGACCATTAGGAAGAATTGCATATCCATTAAATTCTATCTCATAATCACAAATCTGATCAATTAAATTATTAATTTCAAGTTTATTATACGATTTTCTAACAACAATACTATTTGGTAGATTTACTATACCATTTGGTTTTTTTGAATCTATTAATTCATGAATTAATTCAATATGAGAGTCATTAATAAGCATTAAATCATCTTGATAACAATCATCAACAAACTTACATATAATTCTATATTTTATTAATTCATCAAATGTATTATATACATTAATATCTAATTTTCCATTAATATAACATTTTTTATAATTTTTTATAGTCTCTCTATCAATAAACTCATCGTATTTTTGTAATAATTTACTAAACTTCAAAAATTTTAAATGAACATTCAAATCCTCAGATTTTAAAAAAGGTAATACTGTTTTTCTATATCTATTTCTTGTATATTTATCTTTAAAATTAGATTTATCAACAGCAAATTTTATATTATTTTTTATATCATAATCTTCAAGCTGTTTTTTAGTAACAAATATTAATGGCCTTACTATTTTGTAAGATCCTTTGTCAATTAATGTCTTAAAGCCTGAATAACCTTTAAGAGAAGACCCTCTTACAATCCTCATTAATATTGTTTCAATCAAATCATCACCATGATGAGCTGTCATCAAATATTGAGCATTATATTTTTTTACAACTTCTTCGAAAAAATTATATCTAATAGTTCTGGCTTCATTATGAAAATTATCATCACCATAATTTTCAATTAACATATATTCAAAAAATATATTCTTTTCTTCGCAAAAACTTTTTAGAAATTTTTCCTCATCCTTACTTTCAGATCTTAAATTATGATTTACATGAGCACATATAATTTTAATATTTATTTTTTTTCTTATATTTAATAAAATGTCACACAAAGCCATAGAATCAGGACCTGCAGAGTTACCTAATACAATTATATCATTATCTTTTAATCTTACACTATTATATAAATAATCATATACTTTGTCCAAAAAACATCACCCACAAACGATATTCTAAAACACAATAATAATAATATCAAGAAAAAACTATTCAGGCATTCTAATAATATATTCTCCATCTTTAGAATAGAGATATTTTTCTCTTAAATACCTAGCCACATATTCGGGATCTTCCATTTTTTCAGCATCAATAATTAATTGTTTCTCTTCTTTTTTTAGTTCTACTAATTTATTATCTAATTCAATTTTTTCTTTATACTTTGAATAAATTTGTGTCCATAATTTTGATATGGATAAAATAATAAAACATGATGAAACAATGCATGTAACACCAAAAACTAAAAATCTTAATAGACTTTTTTTAGCCTTCTGTTTTTTTATTTTTTTCTTAGACACTTTATTCACCTACTTTTCATAAGTATTATATCATTTATTATTTAACTTATAAAGTCTTAAAAAATAAAAAAAGAACTATTTCTAGTCTTTGTTAATCAGTATATGGAAGTAATGCTATAGTTCTTGCTCTTTTTATTTGTTGAGCTATATATCTTTGATGTTTTGCGCAAGCTCCTGTTACTCTACGTGGTAAAATTTTTCCTCTTTCGTTAGTATATTTTTTTAATATATCAACATCTTTATAATCAATATTTTTACCAGCACACATATAACATACTTTTTTCTTTTTTCTATAAAATTCTGCCATTTTATATTCCTCCTTTTCTAGAATGGTAATTCATCATCACTAATTTCGATGCTTGAACCAAAGTCTGCGAAAGGATCACTTGTCACATCAGTTGAAATAGGCTGTTGCGAAAATGATTCAGGTGTTTGATATGATACTTCATTAGAAGAATTATTATAATTCGAAGTATTATTATTAGATTTAGTATCTAAAAATTGAACATTATCAGCAATTACCTCAGTAATATATCTTTTTTTACCATCTTCACCATCATAACTTCTAGTTTGAATTCTTCCGTCAATAGCAATTTGACTACCTTGTTTAATATAATTTTTAACATTTTCAGCCTGTTTTCTCCAAACAACTATATTAATGAAATCCGCTTCTCTTTCACCATTTTGATTAGAATAATTTCTATTAACTGCTAAAGAAAATGTTGCAACTGGTGTATTGTTAGATGTATATCTAAGTTCTGGATCCCTCGTTAATCTTCCTATCAAAAAAACTTTATTCATATATTACCTCTTATCTTTCATTAACATTAATAACAATATGACGAATAATATTTTCATTAATTAAAGCAACACGATCAAATTCTTTGATTGCATCATCTTTTTCAGATTCAATAACAAATAAAAAATAATATCCAGTTCTATACTTATTAATTTCATATGCAAGTTCTCTCTGTCCCATAGCTTTTTCTTCAATAATATTAGCTTTATAATTAGTTAATAAATCTTTCATAGAATTAGCAACAGAAGCAATACTCGTTTCTTCAAGATCTGGTTTAACAATAAACATTATTTCATATTTTTTCATTATTTACACCTCCTTTTGGACATAAGGCCTATTAATATAGGCAAGGAGTATCGAAATACTCGAAAGTAATATATCAAAAAAAAAATACTTTGTAAAGTATATTTTTAATCGTTTAATAAAAGTTTATACATTAAATCTAAAATGGCAAATATCTCCATCTTGCATTATATAATCTTTTCCTTCTAACCTAATTTTTCCTTTCTCCCTAACGTTAAATTCACTTCCACATTCTATTAAATCTATATATGATATTACCTCTGCTTTAATAAAACCTTTTTCAAAATCAGTATGAATTATCCCAGCACATTTTTTTGCATTCATTCCTTTCTTAAAAGTCCATGCTCTAACCTCATCTGGACCTACAGTAAAATAAGTTGAAAGACCAAGAATATCATAAGTTTTTTTAATAAGCTGATCCAAACCACTTTCTTCTATTCCAATAACAGATAACATTTCTTTTTTATCATAATCATTAAGTTCACTTAACTCTGATTCTAATTTTGCACATACTTTAATAGTAACAGAACCTTCCTGAGCAGCGTAGTTTGTAACCATAGACACATACTTATTATTAAAAAGTAATTCTTCTTCTTTAACATTTGCTAAATAAATCATTGGTTTTAATGTTATTAAATTGAAGTTTTTCAAATAATTTAACTCTTCCTTTGTAAAATCAACTATTCTTAAAGGAATACCTTTCTCTAAAAAAGATTTTACTTTATTTAAAACTTCTAATTCTTCTAATGAAGCCTTATCTCTATTAGTAATTGCCTTTTTAGCAATTCTTCCAATTCTACCTTCAATTATTTCTAAATCAGAAATGGATAACTCAACATTAATTATTTCTATATCTCTAATTGGATCTATTCCATTTTCCACGTGAATAACATTCTCATCTTCAAAGCATCTTACAACATGACATATTGCGTCAACTTCCCTAATATGAGATAAAAATTTATTACCTAATCCTTCACCCTTAGATGCACCTTTTACTAAACCAGCTATATCAGTAAACTCAAAACTAGCAGGAATTGTTCTTTCTGGAATGTACATTTCTTCTAATTTTTTTAATCGATAGTCAGGAACAATAACTGTTCCAACATTTGGATCAATAGTTGCAAAAGGATAATTTGCTGCTAAAATATTTTTTTTAGTTATAGCATTAAATAAAGTTGACTTACCAACATTTGGTAAGCCTACAATACCTGCTTTCAAACTCATTTGTAAAACCTCCTCTATAAGGTTGAATTTATACCAACTCCTATTGGAGCACCTAAAATATACCAACCAATAATAATTATAATCCAACAAATAGCCATAATAAAACAATACGGCATAATATAACCAATTCCCTCTTTAATAGTAATTGATTTTTTCTCATTATTATAAACATTTAAATAACCAATGTAAATAGCAAAATATGCTAAAAGTGGAGTTATTCCCTTAGTCATTGAATCTCCTGCTCTTAATATAAATTGAGCAAATTGTGGAGAAATATTTGATTGCATCATTAATGGAACAACAATAGGAGCTAACATACTCCACTTAGCACTAGGAGTAGTAACAAACAAATTACATATTGCTATTATAATCATTACTAAAAATATTAGTGCTATTCCTGAGAAAGAAAGTTGAGAAATAAATTTAGTACATAAAGCCAAAATTAAATTTCCAATATTACTTTTCTTAAAAACAGCAATAAATTGCGATGCAAAGAAAAGTGTGACAATAAGTGACCCTATATTATTCAAATATAAAAAGGATTTTTCTAATAAATCTTTATCATTCTTAATTGTTTTAGCATTTATTCCATAAACTATTCCAGCAACAATAAATAAAAAGGAAATCATATATGTAAATCCATCTTGAAAATAGGAATTTACACCAAATACTTGATTTAAATAAGTATCTTCTTCTAAATCAAGTAATAATCCAGAAAATGGAAGTGAGGGAATAAGCATATATGCAAAAGCCAATAAAAATATAATACAAACAATTATAGTTTTTCTTAACCCCTTTTTTTCTCTTGCATCAATTTCTAATTTATTTTGCTCGGTTTCTTTAATTTTATCAATATTTATTTCTTTTGTAATAGCTAAATCCTCAGAATAAAATGGTCTTTTAAACTTTGGAGCAATTATTTTTTCTATAATAATAGTACCAACTATTGAGGTGATTATAGTAGATACTATCATTATAATTAAATTAGATGATAAACCAACATGATAAGATGAGTCAATAAGTCTTGCAGCAAGTGTAGTGTCTGGAATCAAATTAACTTCACTTGAACCTACAAATATAGTAGCCCCATAGCCAAATGCAACTCCACACCAAGCCGTTATAACACCCAAGAATGGACTTCTTTTATTTGTGCTAAAAATAATAGCTGATAAAGGAATTAAAATAACATATCCAACATCATTTATCAAACTCGAAATAGTTGCAAATAATATTATTAAAAAAGTGAGTTTTTTATTATCAATATTTAGTGTAATTCTTCTTGTAAAAGCATCTATTAAGCCAGTTGAATAAGCAACACTAAGTCCAACAAGCGCCAAAATTAAATTACTAAGAGGAACAAATCCAGCAAAATTTTTAGCAGCATTACTAATAATATATTTTAATCCATTATAATTTAATAAATTTTCAACAGATACTAGTTTACTTTGTACTTCTAATGTCTGAGAATTTATCTCTTTATATGAAGCTTGGATCCCCAATCCAGATATTATTCCACTTAAAATAACAACAAATATTGTTAACAAAATAAATGTAATTACTGGATGTAAATTGTATTTTTTTAATTTAAGCTTTTTCTTCTTATCTTTCATATTACTCCTCAATTATTTTTTTTATCTTCTTGTTAAATTCAATTCTAGAAAGCATAACAACTCTCCCACATTCACAACACTCAATTTTAATATCAGCACCAACTCTAACAATCTTCCAAATATAGCTACCACATGGATGAACTTTTTTCATATGAACTTTTGAACCTATTTTGTATTGCTTATTATCCATAAATAAACCTTCTATTCTTTAATATTTAATATTTCTAAAATTCTATGTAAATCATTTATGTTTGTAAATGAAATTTCTAATTTATTATTTTTAATTTTAACTTTTGTGCCTAATTTTTCCGACATACTACTTTCTAAATAAAAAAATTGTGATTGTTGTTTTTCTTTTTTAGAAACTATTTTATGTTTTTTTTCAAAATCCTTTTGTTGAGATAAAAATTCAATTTCTCTCACACTTAAATTTTCATTAATAATTTTGTTTGCAAGCTTAATAATTTCATTTTCATCTTTGATTTTACTTAAAACTCTAGCATGACTCATAGATATTGTACCATCACTAATCATAGTTTTAACAACTGATGGTAAGGACAATAGTCCAATCATATTAGTTACATGACTTCTACTTTTTCCTAATTTTTTTGATAATTCATCTTGTGTGATTTTTAATGTCTCAAGTAATTTATTATAGGCAGTGGCTTCTTCGATTGCATTCAAATTTTCTCTTTGAAGATTTTCTAAAAGAGCAATTTCCATCATATCTTCATCAGAAAAATCTCTGATAATAGAAGGAATTTTTTCTAAGCCAGCAAGCTTAGACGCTTTTACTCTTCTCTCTCCAGCAATTATTTCATAACCTTTTATACTTTTTTTAACTATAATTGGCTGAAACACTCCATGTTCTTTAATTGAATCAGATAACTCTTTTAATTTTTCTTCATCAAAAAACTTTCTTGGCTGATATGGATTTGGCCTTAATTCATTTAAATTAATGTCAACAATTTCATTTTTTGGTGTTGAGGTAACAATTTTTTCTTCAAATTTATTTAAATCAAGTTGTTCATTATTAAATAGTTCTTCCAAACCCATTCCCAGTGCTCTTCTTTTAATTGTTTCCATTTCTCTCAATCACTTCCTTAGCTAAATTTAAATAGGCTTCAGTACCTTTACTTTTTGAATCATATGCAACGATTGGTTTCCCATGAGACGGAGCTTCAGTAAGTCTTATCAATCTGGGTATAATTGTATTGTATACTCTTTCTTTAAAATATTTTCTTATATCTTCTACAACTTCAAATCCCAAATTTGTTCTAGAATCTAACATTGTTAACAATACGCCTTCTATATCTAGATTAGGATTCAAACTTTTTTGAGCCATCATTATAGTATTTAATAACTGCATTATCCCTTCTAATGCAAAAAATTCACATTGAACAGGAATAATAACAGAATTAGATGCAGTTAAAGCATTGGAAGTAATTAAACCTAATGATGGTGGACAGTCCATTATTATATAATCAAAAAAATCCTTTATCGTATCTAATTTAATTTTTAATTGACTACTCTTACTAAAAGTTTGATCAACCCTACTTTTCTCCATCAATTCAATATCAACACCTGCTAAATTTATAGTAGCCGGTAAAACATATAATCTCTGATATTTTGTTTTTATAATAGTATCATTTATTGAACACTTATCAGTTAAAACATCATACACACTTTTATCTATATCGCCTTTGCTAATACCAATACCAGTAGTTGCATTACCTTGAGGATCTAAATCAACTAATAAAACTTTTTTACCTAAAACAGCTAATGATGCAGAAAGATTAATACTAGTTGTTGTCTTTCCTACTCCACCTTTTTGATTAACTAATGAAATTATCTTTCCCATCTTTATCACCTTTTCTTTAACTTCTATTTTATTCTATCAAAAAAAATAATATTTTTAAACGTTTTTTAGAAAAAAAGATAGCTATTTAAACTATCCTTTAAAATAACTATAATTATTTATCAATTCTTACTACAATTTGATAAAAATCGTCAAAATCAAATTCTTCTACATCAATTTTTTTACCAGATTGTTTCAGTTTATCTATTGAAGATTTTATTTCATTAACAGTATTCTTTGTATCATTATTTGAATTATTTCTTTGATCAATATCTTTTTGATTTATTGAATTGAACAATGGAGAAATATTAGAAGAATTTTGATCAAGTTCTTCAATAGTATCACTTTCTTGAACAGGAACTGAAGGCAAGTCAAAGTTTTTATATAAATTGTTTTCTAAATTTATATTATTTTGACTATTAGATTCAGATTTAGGTTGTAGTATAGTTTCACCAACAGTCATTCCAGCTAGTAAACCTGATCCTCCAATTATTTCTTCTTCATTTATTTTATTAGATTGCTGATTACTTTCAGAAATTTCAGAAGAAATAATAGGCTCATTTATATTACCAATAATATTATTATTTGAATTTAAAGAATTACTTAAAACAGGTTCGTTAATAAAACTAGTAACATTAGATGGCTCATTTAAGTCATTATTATGTAGCTGATCATTAAATAAATTATTACTTATTGTACTAATATTAACATTTTCGTTATTATTAGAAGCATTCATTCCTTTAATTTCTTGATCAAGTTCTCTTACTGTCATTCTAGAAGTAATAACTTTATTTAACAATTCAACTTGCTTAATAGGATCAGTAATATTTAATAAACTTCTAGCGTGTCTTTCAGATATCTGTTCATGTAAAAGAGCATCTTGAACTTCATCAGTTAATGACAAAAGTCTCAATTTATTTGAAACAGCTGACTGAGATTTGCCCATAGTTTTTGCTAATTCTTCTTGCGTTAATGCATCTAATTCAAGAATTTTTTGATAAGTTCTTGCCTCTTCTATAGCAGTTAAATCTCTTCTTTGCAAATTTTCTAACAAAGCAACTTTAGAAGTTTCTTTGTCATCTAAATTTCTTACAATTGCAGGTATTTTTGTTAGTCCAGCTAAAGTTGATGCTTTATATCTTCTTTCACCAGCAATTATTTCATATTTTTCTCCTATTTGTCTAACAATAATGGGCTGAATAACACCATGTTCTTTAATTGACACAGCTAATTCTTTTAATGCTTGTTCATCAAAATTCTCTCTTGGCTGAAATCTATTTGGAATTATATCATCTAAATATAAATATTTTATTTCATTATCCACATTATCCATAAGCAACCTCCATATTCTTTTTTACCCTATACAAAGATTATAAACTATAAATTAAATTTTTACAATCTTTTTAATATATAAAAATAATTAATTTAATAAAATAATATTATTGTTATATCATCGATTAATAATTTTAAAGTATTTACTATACGATAATTTCTTATATTTCTATATTAAATCAAAAATTATAATTTTTTTTAATTATAGATATATTTCTTGGATACTTATTGGGAGTTTTATCTACTTTCAATATATCAACAAGTGTTCTTATGCTATTTTCAATTGGTAATTTAAATTTAATTACATTATTAACAATTGCTTTATAATTAAAGATTATTTTCTTTAAAGAATTAAATTCTTCTTCACAATTACCTTTCATAAATATTAAATGTCCACCTACTTTTAGTGATTGTATTGATATTTCAAGTAAAATTTCACTTCTAGCAACAGCTCTTGATGTTATTATATCAAATACTTCCTTATTTTTTTTGGAATATTCTTCCATCCTACAGTGAATTACTTCAATATCTTTCAATTTTAACTCATTAATAACTTTATTTAAAAAAATAATTCTTTTATTTAATGAATCAATTAATGTAATTTTTAAATTAGGAAAAACAATTTTTAATACAATTCCAGGAAATCCAGCACCTGTTCCAACATCACATAATGATAAATTTTTATATAAATCCACTGATTTAATTAATGTTAAACTATCATAAAAATGCTTCAAACATACATCATCATATTTTGTTATTCTAGTTAAATTAATCTTATTGTTTTCTTCTATTATCAGCTGATAATATCGATCAAGTTTGGATTGCTGATTATTTGTTAAATTAATATTTAATTTTTTTAATTCTTTAATAAAAATATCTTTATTCATTGTGTTTTAACCTCTTTAAATAAACTGTTAATATTGATATATCCGACGGATTTACTCCACTTATTCTTGAAGCCTGCCCAATATTCATTGGTCTAATATCTGATAATTTTTGTATGGCTTCACTAGCCAGATTTTTAATATTCGAATAATCAATATTTTCAGGTATTGTAATATTTTCTAAATCAAGCATTCTCAAAGCTTCTTTTTCTGCTTTAATTATGTATCCTTCATATTTAACATTTATTTCAACTTGTTCTAAAACTTCATTACTATAATCAAAATCTATAAAGTGTTTCATATCATTTATTGATATCTCAGGTCTTTTTAAAAGATTATATAAAGTTATTCCATCTAATAATTTTGATGAATTTAAGCCTTCTAAATAGTCATTTATATCTTTTTTTGGAGTTATTTTTATAGATTTTAATAATTTTATTAGATTTTTTATATCTCTTTGTTTATTAATTAATTTATTATATTTTTCCTCACTTATTAATCCAACATCGTATCCATATTTTCTTAATCTCAAATCAGCATTATCATGTCTAAGTAAAAGTCTATATTCTGCACGTGAAGTTAACATTCTATATGGTTCCTTAGTACCTTTTGTAACTAAATCATCAATTAATACTCCAATATAAGCTTCATTCCTTTTTAATATTAAAGGATCTAGATTATTAATTTTTCTAGATGCATTTATACCTGCTATTAAACCTTGTCCAGCAGCTTCTTCATATCCACTTGTGCCATTTATTTGACCGGCAGTAAATAAGTTCTCTATAATTTTTGTCTCTAAAGAATGCTTTAGTTGCAACGGATCAATTGCATCATATTCTATTGCATATGCATATTTTAATATTTTAGCATTCTCTAATCCAGGTAAACTATGAACCATTTTTTCTTGAATATCTTCAGGCATACTAGTAGAAAAACCTTGTATATAAATATCATCATAATATAAACTTTCGGGCTCTAGAAATAATTGATGACGTTCTTTATCTTTAAATCTAACAATTTTATCTTCAATAGAAGGACAATATCTTGGACCTATTCCTTGAATAAATCCACCATACATACTTGATTTATTCAAATTATCTAAAATTATTTTATGCGTCTCTGGTGTAGTATATATTAGATGACATGGAATTTGATCACTAATATTATACATAGGAAAATTATCAAATGAAAATGTATATAATTTATTATCTCCAGGCTCTATACTTACTTTTGAAAAATCTATACTATTTTTAGCAATTCTAGGTGGAGTCCCAGTTTTTAATCTTTGAATTCTAAATCCTAACTTTTTTAACTCATCACTTAATAATTTTGAATTTTTTTCACCATGTGGACCACTTGATATTTTTTTACTACCTCTTAATACAGTGGATTTTAAATAAGTTCCAGTAGTTAATATAACTGCTTTTGATTCTATTTCAGTATTATCACTTAAGAAAACACCACATACTTTATTATCAATTACTTTTAATTTTTCAACAGTTGCTTCTAATAAATTTAGATTCTTTTGAAGTTTAAGTGTATCAAGCATTTTTTGTGGATAAATTACTTTATCACCTTGTGCTCTTAAAGCTCTAACAGCAGGGCCTTTTTTAGTATTTAACATTTTCAATTGTAATGAAGAATGATCTATATTATTAGCCATTTCTCCACCTAATGCGTCTATTTCTCTAACAATTATTCCCTTTGCTGGTCCTCCAATCGATGGATTACATGGCATATCGGCAATATTTGAAATATTACCCGTAATAAGTAAAGTTTTATTACCTAATCGAGCAGCCGCTAAAGATGCTTCACAACCTGCATGCCCACCACCAACAACAATAATATCATATTTCATTCAAATCACTTCTTTCAAACTACTTTCCTAAACAAAACTGACTAAACAATTGATCTAATAATTCTTCAGTATATGATTCACCTATTATTTCTCCAAGTTTTTCCCAGCATCGTTTAATATCAATTTCAATTATGTCTATAGGTACTTGATTTTTAATACCGTTTAAGGCATCTTCTAACATATTTAAAGATTCTTTTGCTAAAGATATTTGTCTTACATTATTTAAAGATAAATTATCATTTTGAGATAATTTATTTAAATTAAACATATCAATAATTTTATTTTTTAATGAATCTATACCATTTAATTCTATAGTATTACAATAAACTATATTATTATATGGAATTTCATTTATTTCAAGATTATTACATAAATCTGTTTTATTAATTACAACAATAACATTTTTATTTTCTACATATTTAAATATTTTTTTATCATCATCAGTTAATTTTTCATTATTATTAAGTACCAATATTATCAAATCAGCATGCTTAGCTAAATCTATACTTTTATTTATACCTATTTTTTCTACTATATTACTAGATTTTCTTATTCCTGCTGTATCAATGATATTTAATAATACTCCATTTATTGTTATTGTTCCTTCAACCATATCTCTTGTTGTACCTTCAATGTTTGTAACTATCGCTTTATCTTCATCAATTAATTTATTTAATATACTACTTTTTCCAACGTTCGGTCTACCAATGATTACAGTAGTAATTCCATTTGAAATTATTTTTCCATTTTCAGATTCTCTTATTATTTTGTTTATTTTTTTCTTAATTCTGATTAACTTTGGCTTTATTATCTCATTTGTCATTTCTACTGTATCTTCATATTCTGGATAATCAATATTAACTTCTATAGACGCCAGAAGTTCAAGAATATTCTTTCTTAAATTTTTTATAATACTACTTACATAACCATTTAATCCTTTAACGGCTATTTTTCTTTTTGCCTCACTTTTAGCATTAATTAAATCCATAACAGATTCAGCTTGAGTTAAATCAATTCTACCATTTAAAAAAGCTCTTTTAGTAAATTCTCCAGGTTCAGCAATACGAGCTCCATTATTTATAATAGTCTCTAACACTTTATTTGTAGTTGAAATACCTCCATGACAATTTATTTCAACGGTATCTTCCATAGTAAATGTTTTAGGAGACTTCATAACTGATACTAAAACTTCATCTATTATTTCTTTATTATTAACAATATAGCCATAATTAATAGTATGAGATTCAACTTTAGTTAAATCTTTTCCTTTAAAGCATTTATTAACAATTAATATTGAATCATTTCCACTAACTCTAATAATAGAAATAGCTCCTACTCCCATAGTAGTTGATATTGCAGCAATTGTATCATTCATAATCTAATGTCACCTCATTTGCATGTATATATTAGCATTAAATTTAAAAAAAAGGAAGTATTAACTTTCCTTTGGTTTTATAACAACACATCTATAAGGCTCTTCACCTGTACTTTCAGTAGTAACATATTTATTATCACTTAGAATAGTGTGAATAATCCTTCTTTCATAAGAATTCATTGGATCTAGTTTTGATTCTATTTTAGTTTTAGATACTTCTCTAGCAACATTCTTAGCAAGTTTCTCTAAACGTTTTTGATTCTTTATTTTATATTCTCCAACATCTAAAATAAAGTTATAATGAAAACCTAATTCATTATATAAATATTGCTTAAGTAATAGACTTAATGCATTAATAGTTTTTCCAAATTTTCCAATTAAAATATTATTATTTTTAGCAAATATTGTAATATAGGTTATATCATCTCTTTGTTTAATTTCAAATTTTGAATCCATACCCATCAATTTTATTATTTTAGTTAAAAATTTCTTTATTTCAGTAATTATTTCATCTCTAGTATTTGCTTCAATTTCAATTTTTTTAGCTTTAAATATTCCTTCCTTAATTTCACTTTCAATATAAAATAAATCTTTTTCATAACAATTTAGTTCATATAGAGCTTGATTAAGTGCATCTTGTTTAATCTTAGCCGAAAATTTATGCTTTTCCATTTTTTATACCTCTCTTTACCAATATATTTTGTACAACAGTAAACAAATTTGTTGTAATCCAGTATATATCTAGTGCAGCGGTCATAAATATTGACATAACAGTAATCATTATTACCATCATTCTGTTCATACTTTTTGTTTGATTATTATCACCAACAGCTGTAGCATTAAATTTAAACGAAAAATAAGTAGTTAGAGAAACAATTAAAATTAAAATTAAATACATATAATCTCCATTAAATAATGCAGATTTAGGCGTTGTTCCCAATTGAAATAATAAAAATTTTTCTTCAAATATAGCTGGTACTCTATTAATTGCTTCTAAAAATCCTATAAATAAAGGTAATTGAATAAATGCAAATAAACATCCAGAAATGGGATTTATATCATATTTTTTATATATAAGCATCATTTCTTGATTTTTTTTCATCAATGATTCTTGATCTGTTTTATCTTTATATTTACTTTCTAATTTATCAAGTTCTGGTTTTGCATTTTTCATAAGCTCAGATTGAATTGCTGTTTTTCTAGTAATTGGATATGCAATAATTCTAATAGCTAAACTTACTAAAATTAAGCTTAGTCCATAACTTTTTACATAATTTCCTAATTTTAAAATTAGCCAAGCTAATGGTTTAACAACAAATGAATCCCATAATCCATCATATCCACCTGAATTTATTTTAAATTTTTCACAGTCGGGAAGTTTTTTTAGGTCAACACTATTATCTTCATATATTTTAATTGTATCTAAATTTTTAGGCTTACACAAAATATTTTCAGTTATACTTTGACCAGTTGTGGGATTAGTAATAACTTTATTTCCATTTGTTAATTGCTTTGTACAACCACTAAACAATATTAACATTAAAAAAAACATTATAATTTTATTTTTTTTCATAAATATCTCCTTTATTAATTATCTCAATTAATTTAATATAATTTTCTTGCAAGACTGAAAATTCACAATCAATGCATGCTTTCCTCATTATTATAATATAATCAAGATTATTTTGGTAGTATTTTTTATTATTATCAATAATACTTCTAATTTTTCTTTTATATTTATTTCTGAAAACAGCATTACCTAATTTTTTCCCAACAGAAACTCCAAATCTATAATAATTAAGATTATTTTTATTATAATATATTATAAAAAATTTATTTTTTACGAAGTTTGAACTTTTAATTATATTTTCAAACTCATATTTTTTTTTAACTCTAAATTGCTTTTTCATAAAAACTCCTTAACAAAAATATTTTAGCAAATTTCTAAAAAAAAGTCATTATCATTATATGAATAAAATTAAAATATAAAAATAAAAAAAGCCACTAAACAGTGGAACTAAACTAATTTTTTACGACCTTTTTTTCTTCGTCTATTAATTATATTTTTTTCTAATTTAGCAAAAAAACCATGTTTTTTAGCTTTTTTTCTATTATTTGGTTGAAAAGTTCTTTTCATGATAACACCTCCAAAATAAAATCTACATTATTATAAAAGCATTTTTGTTCATTTGTCAAATAATTTTTTTAATTTTTAAAATATTTCAACAAAATTCACACATATGTGGAAAAAATAAATACATGTTGTTATTTAAAATTTGTGGAAAATGTGGAAAATAAATAAATTATTTAATACATATACAAATAAATTGTGAATTTTTCTGTTAATATCCTGTTGAAAAAAATATTTTCTATTTTTAATCTTTATTTTTTCAACAACATAAGTTACAATAATTTTAGATTTTAATTCTTTATCAGGGGCGGTGGTATTATGAATGAGGTTGAAATATGGAATTCAGTATTAAAAAATATAAAAGATGATATTAATTCGTTATCATTTGAAACATGGTTTGAAGATACTGAATTATATAACCTTAACAATTCTATAGCAAAAATTATAGTTCCATACGCAATTCATAAAAATCACATAATGAATAATTATAAAGATTTAATAATTGATAATTTAAACAAAATAACTGGTAATATTTATGATTTAGAATTACTTTTAAAAGAAGATATTGTTGATGAAAAAAAATATAATAAATTTGATGAAATAAATAATGACACAAATAAAAATATTATTACTAACTTTGAATCAAATTTAAATACAAAATATACATTTGAAAATTTCATTGTAGGAAATAGTAACAAATTTGCACATGCTGCAGCATTATCTGTTGCAGAAAATCCAGGAAAAATGTATAATCCATTATTTATATATGGAAATAGTGGATTAGGAAAAACTCATCTGATGCACGCAATAGGAAATTATATATTTAAAAATAGTAATAAAAAAGTATTATATGTAACAAGTGATCAATTTGTTTCAGATTTTATTGGAATAAATAAGAAAGATGAAAGTGGAACAAACTTTAGTTATGTAGAATTTTTTAAACAAAAATATAGAAATATAGATGTTTTAATAATTGATGATATACAATTTTTAGGTGGAGCAACTGAAACACAAAAAGAATTCTTTCATACATTTAATAATCTATATGGAGACAATAAACAAATTATTATTTCATCAGATAGGTCACCAGATGATTTAAAAATTTTAGAAGATCGTTTAAGAACTAGATTTGGTTGGGGATTATCAGTCGATATTTATCCACCAGACTTTGAACTTAGAATTGCAATCCTAAAAAAAAGAATAGTAGGCGAAGCAATAAATAAAGAAATTCCTGAAGAAGTAATTGAATATATGGCTACAAATTTAGGAAGCGATATTCGGCAACTTGAAGGAGCTGTAACAAGATTAGTTGCTTATTCAACAATTATGGGAGCAGAAATTGATTTAAGTCTAGCAATTGAAGCTCTAAAAGATTATGTTAATAAAGGACTTAGTGAAAAAAATAATGTCAATAAAATTCAAAAAATTGTTTCAGAATATTTTCAAATATCTGTTGAAGATTTAAAATCAAAAAAGAGAAATTCAAACATATCTTTTCCAAGGCAAATTGCAATGTACCTGTGTAGACAATTTACTGATGAATCATTTCCTAAAATAGGGATAGAATTTGGTGGAAAAGATCATTCAACAGTTATGCATTCATGTGAAAAAATAGAAAAAGAAATAAAAATTAATAAGGATTTAGCAAAAACAATAGAAGAATTAAAAAAAGATATTCACTGAATTTTCACTTAATTATTAATAAAAAATAATTATTAACATATTTTCCACAGGATTAGTTAATAAAAATACATGATATATTTTAAAAAAAAGAGTTTTACACAGTTTCAACTGTAATAATAACAATAAATAAAAAAGAAAGAAGGAATTATAATGAAAATTAAAATAAAAAAAGATTTATTATTAGAAGGTTTAAATAAAGTATCAAAAGCAATATCAACAAAGAATTTAATACCTATATTATCAGGAATAAAATTTGATTTAACAAATAAAGGTTTAACTTTGACTGCATCAGATAATGATATAACTATTCAAACGTTTATACCTGTAGATAAAAATAATATGACAATAGAAGTAGAAGGAAGTATTATTATACAAGGAAAATATATATTAGATATTGTTAGAAAATTACCAGATGAATTTATAAATATAGAAGTTATAGATGAACTAAAGATACTTATTTATGCAGAAAATAGCGAATTTAATTTAAATGGTATTAATAAAAAGGAATATCCAAATATAATATTAGAAAATAGTAAAAATTTTGTTAAAATTAGAACTAAATTATTTAGAGCTATAATTAACCAAACTGTATTTGCAACTTCAAACGATGAATCACGTCCAATATTAACAGGAGTTAATTTTAAAATAGCAGGAAACATTTTAGAGTGCAGCGCTACAGATTCATATAGACTAGCAAAAAAACAAGTAACATTAAATGATAGCGCAACAGAAACATATAACGTAATTATACCTGGAAAAAATATAATTGAATTTACAAGGATAATATCAGATACTATTGATGAAATAGAAATTCATATTTTTAATAACAAAGTTTTATTTAAACATGGAAACATGTTATTTCAAACTAGATTAATTAATGGTAAATTTCCAGAAATTAATAATTTGATACCAAAAGAATCAATTTTAAAAATTAAAGCTAGTTTAAGTGGTTTATATGATGTAATAGATAGAGCAAGTATTTTAACATCAGATAAAGAAAAAAATATTGTTACTCTAGAAACAAACAATAATTTATTGATTGTAAAATCATCATCAGCAGAAATTGGAAGAGTAGAAGAAAAAATGAATATTGTAAAAGATAAAGAAGAAGATATAAAAATATCATTTAGTGCAAAATATATGATGGAAGCATTAAAATCATTTGAAGGAGATACGGTAGAATTATCATTTGTAGGTGAAATAAAACCTATAATTATTAAAGACACAAATGATAAAAATTTAACGCAGTTAGTATTACCAATAAGAACATATTAAAAAATGTTCTTTTTTTTACATTTTTCGAGTTTTTTTATAATTCGACATATTATGAGTAAATTCGACAATATTTAATGGTATAGTCAATTCGTAATTTTTAAAATTACAAATATTAAATAAATTCTAGAATTTTAATTATTCAAGGGGGAAAAAATGAATTATTATGAAATTAATGAAGATACTTTAGCTATTATTCCAATTGATATTAATAAAACTAAAGTAATTGAAAAAGAAACAGAATATATTATTGATAAAAAAGCTTATGATATAATGGATGAGAGTTGTATGTATTATGGTAGTAGTTATAAAGGAAGATTAAATGCTTCAAAAAATATACTAAATTGTTCATATAAATTACCTGTATTAATTGAAGAAACAAAAAATTTAATATTTTTTCCAACAAAATCTACATTATTGGAAGAATGTAGTTGGATAAATTTTAATTTTGTAAAAAAAATCGAAAAACTAGAAAATAAAAGTATAGTATATTTTACCAATAATAAAAGAGAAATATTCGATATATCTAAATTATCAATAGAAAATCAAATTTCTAGAGCCACAAGATTAGGCTATATAATTCAAAAAAGAATTAATTCAATGAAAAATAATTTATAAGTGAATTATAATAGTAAATTATAAAATAAAAAATGTGAGTTTATTTTTCAAAACTTTCATTTTTTTTAGTAATATAATTAATAAAAAATAATTAAAAAGCCTTTTTTTTGTGCCTATTTATGATATAATTAAATTGTATGTATAGGACTATTTAAAAAGGTATATGGGTGGTTATATGGTTTTTTTTAGGTGAAAATGATTATCAATCAAATATTTCTTAATAATTTTAGAAATTATAATAAAGTAAATATAAAATTTAATAAAAATATTAATATAATAATTGGTGATAACGCACAAGGAAAAACTAATATACTAGAATCCATATACTTTTTATCTTTAACAAAGTCTTATCGTACAAATGATGATTTTTTCTTAATAAAACAAGGTTCAGAATCATGTAAAATAACTGCTAAAATGAAAGATGAAAAAGTTCCTAAAAAAGTTGAAATAATTACTTACAAAAATAAAAAAAGATTATTTATAAATGGAAATCAAATAAAAAAAATATCTGATTATATTGGAATAATAAACGTTATTTTAATGTCACCAGAAGATGTAGAAATAATAAAAGGAACACCATCAGATAGAAGAAATTTATTAAATATAGAATTAAGCAAATTATCAAGAGAATATCTAAAAAAGTTAAATGAATATAACAAATTATTAAAGATGAGAAATGATTATTTAAAGCTTATTATGATAAATCATATTGCAGATTATAGATATTTAGATATAATAACAGATAATATAATAGATAGAGCAGTTTATATATATTCTGAAAGAAAAAAAATTATTGATGTAATTAATAATAATATTTGTGATATTTTCGAAAATTTAACTAATATAAAAAATTTAATAATAAAATATAAACCTAATATTGATATAAGTGAATATAGTATAGAAAATATCAAAAATGTTTTAAAAAATACATTTTATAAAAATAGACAAAAAGAAATAAATTTTGGAATAACAATGTATGGCCCACATAGAGATGACTTTGAATTTGATATTGGACAAAATGATATTAAATATTTTGGATCTCAAGGACAACAAAAATTAGCTATAATTTCATTAAAAATATCTTTAATTAAAGTATTTCAACAAAATATAAATCAAACTCCAATTTTGCTTTTAGATGATATATTTAGTGAATTAGATAGAAAAAAGAAAAATAAACTTATTAATTATATTAATGAAGCTGGTCAAGTAATTATTACAACAAATGACATTAGAGATATAAATAAGAAAAAGTTAAAAAATACAAAAGTTTTTGAAATAAAAAATAATGTAATAGAGGAAAAAGGTGATATTTAATGGCAAATGAAAATTATGACTCTTCTTCAATTCAAGTTTTAGAAGGATTAGAAGCAGTAAGAAAACGTCCAGGAATGTATATTGGAACAACGGATGTAAAAGGTTTACATCATTTAGTTTGGGAAATAGTAGATAATTCTATTGATGAAGCTCTTGCCGGCTATTGTAAAAATATAGAGGTAATTATTAACAAAGATAATTCTATAACAGTAAAAGATGATGGTCGTGGTATACCAACTGATATACATCCTAAAACAGGTAAGTCAACAGTTGAGACTGTTTATACTGTATTACACGCAGGGGGTAAGTTTGGTGGAGGAGGATACAAAGTATCCGGTGGACTTCATGGTGTAGGAGCAAGTGTAGTTAATGCTTTATCAACAAGGGTAGAAGTAAAAGTATATAAGAATGGCGAAGTAAATTATATAAAATTTGAAAATGGCGGTCACACAGTTGAACCGTTACATGTTATAGATAAATGTAGTATAGGTAGAACAGGGACAACAGTGACTTTTAAACCAGACCCAGATATATTTGATACAGATATATATGATTATAATACACTAATGGTTAGAATACGTGAACTTGCTTTTTTAAATAAAGGATTATCACTTACATTAAGAGATGATAGAGATTTTGAAGATACTACTGGAGATAAATTTTTATATGAGGGTGGTATAAAGGAATATGTTAAGTTTATTAATTCGGAAAAAACACCGATACATGAAGATATTATTCATTTTGAAGGAGAAGAAGACAATGTGTTTTTTGAAGTAGCTATGCAATATAATACAAGTTATAATGAAAATATATACTCTTTTGTAAATAATATAAATACACATGATGGTGGAACCCATGAAGAAGGTGTTAAAAGAGCATTAACAAGAGTAATAAATTCATATGCAAAAAAAAGTGGAATTTTAAAAGATAAAGATGAGTCTTTAACTGGTGAAGATGTAAAAGAGGGATTAACTATGATTATATCTTGTAAACATCCAAACCCACAATTTGAAGGACAAACTAAGGGAAGATTAGGAAATTCTGAAGTAAGAAAATTAGCTGATAGTGTTTTTTCTAGTGGATTTGAAAGATTCTTAATGGAAAATCCTGATTCAGCAAAATCAATAATAGAAAAAGCAATTCTTGCTTCACGTGCAAGAAACGCTGCAAAAAAAGCAAGAGAAATTACAAGAAAGAGTGATTTATCAATAACAAATTTTTATGGTAAATTATCAGATTGTAAGAGTAAAGATCCAAAAATATCGGAAATATTTATTGTTGAGGGAGATTCTGCGGGTGGATCAGCAAAAAAAGGTAGAGACTCAATGACACAGGCAATACTTCCACTAAGAGGAAAGATTCTCAATGTTGAAAAATCAAGACTGGATAAGATTCTTGTCAATAATGAGATTAAAGCCATGATCACGGCTTTTGGTACAGGTATCCATGAAGATTTTGATATCACCAAGCTGCGTTATCATAAGATTATCATCATGACGGATGCCGATGTGGATGGTGCCCATATCAGTACACTGCTTCTGACATTCCTTTATCGTTTTATGCCGGATCTGATCCGTGAAGGTTATGTTTATCTTGCAAAGCCGCCGCTTTATAAGATTGAGCGAAACAAAAAGGAATGGTATGCTTACAGTGATGATGAATTGAACGCGATCCTGACAGAGATCGGTCGTGATCAGAATAACAAGATCCAGCGTTACAAAGGTTTGGGTGAGATGGATGCGGAACAGCTTTGGGAGACAACCATGGACCCTGAAAGACGTATTCTGATGCGTGTTTCCATGGATGATGCTGAAAAAGTCAGCATCGATGAGACGTTCAGCGTCCTGATGGGTGACAAAGTTGAGCCGAGACGTGAATTTATAGAGAAGAATGCAAAATATGTCAGAAATCTGGATATATAGTAATGGTTCTGCGTTAAGAATTATGGAGGAAGAGAATGGACGATAAGATTTTCGATAAGATCCATGAGGTCGATCTGAAGGAAAGAATGGAAACCTTCTATATCGACTATGCCATGAGCGTTATTGCATCCCGTGCTCTGCCGGATGTCCGAGACGGTTTGAAACCGGTACAGAGACGAATACTTTACGCAATGATAGAGCTGAATAATGGTCCTGACAAGCCGCATCGTAAATGTGCGCGTATTGTCGGTGATGCAATGGGTAAATATCATCCGCATGGTGATTCATCCATCTACGGTGCACTGGTCAATATGGCTCAGGACTGGTCAACAAGATATCCGCTGGTAGATGGCCACGGCAACTTTGGCTCCATGGATGGCGACGGCGCCGCAGCCATGCGATACACTGAGGCACGTCTCAGCAGAATTTCCATGGAAATGATGGCAGATATCAACAAGGACACTGTTGATTTTCAGCCGAACTTTGATGAGACAGAGAAAGAGCCGGTTGTACTGCCGTCCAGATATCCAAATCTGCTGGTGAATGGTACAACAGGTATCGCTGTTGGTATGGCGACAAATATTCCGCCGCACAATTTGCGTGAAACCATTGACGGTGTTATCAAGATCATTGATAATCGTGTGGAAGAAAATCGTGAGACAACCATCGAAGAACTGATGGAGATAATCAAGGGACCGGACTTCCCGACAGGTGCCATGATCCTTGGCAAAAACGGTATTAATCAGGCCTACCGTACCGGCCGCGGCAAATTAAAAGTAAGAGCAGTGACGGATATCGAGACAATGCCGAATGGCCGTCATCGTATTGTAGCCACAGAGCTGCCTTATATGGTCAACAAGGCAAAACTCATTGAAAAAATTGCCGAGCTGGTAAAAGATAAACGGATTGAAGGGATTTCTGATCTTCGAGATGAATCCAGCCGTGAAGGCCTTCGTGTCGTGATTGAACTGAAAAAGGATGCTAATCCGAATGTTGTACTGAACCAGCTGTATAAACATACCCAGCTGCAGGATACGTATGGTGTGATCATGTTGGCGCTTGTCAATAATCAGCCGATGATCCTGAATCTGAAACAGATGCTTGAACTGTATCTGAAGCATCAGGAAGAAGTTGTGACACGAAGAACGCGTTTTGAATTAAATAAAGCGGAAGAACGTGCACATATTTTACAGGGCTTATTAATTGCTCTTGACCATATTGATGAGGTTATCAGCATTATCCGTTCATCGAAAAATGTTGCAGAGGCCAAAACACGGCTGATGGAAACATTTGGTCTGACTGAGGTTCAGGCTCAGGCCATCGTTGATATGCGTCTGAGAGCTTTGACAGGTCTGGAAAGAGAAAAGATTGAGAACGAATACAATGAACTGATGAAGCGAATCGGCGAATTAAAAGCAATCCTTGCGGATGAAAAACTGCTTCTCGGCGTGATCCGCGAAGAAATTAAGCTTATCCGTGATAAATATGGTGATGACAGAAAAACATCCCTGGGTGTGGATGATGACGAAATTACTGTTGAAGATTTGATCAAACGCGAAAATACAGTCATTGCTATGACTCAGCTGGGGTATATTAAACGTATGACCATGGATAACTTCAGAAGTCAGAACCGCGGTGGCCGAGGCATTAAAGGTATGACGAAGCTGGATGAAGACTGCATTACAGAGTTGATGATGGCAAACACCCATGATTATATTCTGTTCTTCACTAATAAAGGCCGTGTATTCAGACTGAAAGGCTATGAGATTCCGGAGGCATCCCGTATTGCCAGAGGTACAGCACTGATCAATCTGCTGCAGCTTGAGCCGGGTGAAAAGGTAACAGCAACCATTCCGCTTGAAAAATATGAGAATGACAAATATCTTTTCATGGCTACAAAGAACGGTATGGTCAAGAAGACGTCTATCATGGAATACATCAATGTCCGTAAGACAGGCCTTCTGGCTATCGGTCTGCGTGAAGATGATGAACTGATCGAAGTTAAGGTAACAGATGAGTCTGATTTGATTTATCTTGTTTCCCAGAAGGGTATGAGTATCTGCTTCAAGCAGGATAATGTTCGTGCAACAGGCCGTACTTCTATGGGCGTGATCGGCATGGATCTGGATGCGGATGATCTGATTGTCGGCATGCAGGTCAGCAGCCAGGGCGAAGCAGTGCTTATCGTATCCGAAAAAGGTCTCGGAAAGCGAACCATGCTGGAAGAATTTAATGTTCAGAATCGCGGCGGCAAGGGTCTTAAATGCTATAAGATCACAGATAAGACAGGTCTTGTTGTGGGCGCAAAATGTGTCAACGCAGAAGATGAGCTGATGATCATTACAACCGGCGGTATCATTATCCGTATGCCGGTAGAAGGCATTTCTATTTTGAAGCGTATCACTTCAGGGGTTAAACTGATCCAGCTGGATGAAGGCTCTGTAGTTGCAAGTATTGCAAAGATCCGTGAAGATATGAAAGACGATGAGGAGACTTCAGACGAACAGTCAGAAGAGGCCGGGATGATAGAAGAAGTTTTAGAGACCGATTCAGTGGATAATTCTGAGGAAAATGAAACAGAATAGTTGGATGAATGGTTCTGATTGTGGATAAGTCCTCTGAAAAAAATCAGAAATGTGGAAAAAGGGCCGCAGCATCGTGAAAAAATGCTGCGGCCCTTTGTTTTTGGTATTAACAGTGAAAGCAAAGCATAGCATAGGCTGCCTTTGGAGATAATGGCTGATCAATGCGTATGCGCATCGATATATTCAGTTCGCGTCTTTGAATAAATAATCTTTTGACTGCTGTAAAGACCATAGTATCCGGACAGCATATAACTGACAGCAATGGTAATCAGATAATAGGGCATCCCTTCAAAGCCAAACAGTTCGAAGGAAATCAGCAAGGAGGTAATCGGGCTGTTGGTCACACCGCAGAACACACCGACCATACCGCAGCCGGCGCAGAGAGCAGCAGGAAGACCGAGGATTGGACCGATTACACAGCCCAGAGTGGCACCGATAAAGAACGAAGGAACGATTTCACCGCCTTTAAATCCGGCACCCAGGGTAGCTGCTGTAAAAATAATCTTCATCATAAACGCCCATGGCGGAACAGAGCCTTCAAAGCAGCGAGCAATCATCGGCATGCCGGCACCATTGTAATCAGTGGTATGTAAAAGCAGTGTCAGAAGAACAACAATTAAACCGCCGACAAAAACGCGAAGATACGGGTTGACAATGTATTTCTTGTATGTATGCTCGGAAAGATGCAGGGCAATGCAGAAGACAACACTGATGGCGGCAAAAGCAGCTGCAGCAAGAATTGTCTGACCGACGGTAAGGGCTGTCAGAGCCGGGAGACTTGTAATCGGAAAAACTTCCGGCATAGCGCCAAAATGTCTGGCCAGCATGGAAGCTGTCAGAGATGAAATAACACATGGTACCAAGGCAGAATAATGCATAATGCCGACGCTGATGACTTCCATAGAAAATACTGCGGCAGCCATCGGGGTACCGAATACAGCTGAGAAGCAGGCACTCATGCCGCACATAATCATCAGTTTCTTATCTTTTTCATCAAAATGAAAGGTCTGAGCCAGAAAATCACCGAGACTTCCGCCAATCTGCAGGGCAGCACCTTCACGACCGGCCGAACCGCCGAACAGATGGGTGATCAGCGTTGATACTAAGATTAGAGGTGCTACTTTAACAGAAATATGGTTGTCCGACTGGATGGAGGACAGAACCAGATTGGTTCCGGTATTGTTGTACTGACCGCTTACCCTGTAGAGAAAAATAATCAGCAGACCGGCAAAGGGTAGCAGGTAAATGAGTATGGGGTGAGCGGTTCGGCAGCCGGTCACAAAACTCATGGCATAATAAAAAATTGTTCCGACGGCTCCAACGAGAAGGCCTGTAAAGACGGCCGTAATCAGCCAGCGGATCAGTAAGATGACATTTTTTACAGATGGGGTAAAAAATGTTTTTAAATGTTCGATTTGGTCCTTGAAATTCATCGTTTTATCTCCTGTTAAAGATTTAGTAAAGATAATTTGTAACTGTTCAGAGCCAAGCAAAATTTCAAAAAAGAGGTTAGCTCTGAACAGTTACGATAATTTAATTATAGTGATTGTTGCACTGAAATGCAAGGAAATAAGGGGTTTTGAGCTTATTGACATCAAAAAAACGTCATTATATAATAAATTTATCTGCTTAAAAAGTTACGGAGGAAGCTATGAGAGAAATCAGTTGTAATGCGATTATCAGCAGTATCAAAGAAATGTGTATTCAGGCCACCCATTATTTGTCAGATGACATGAAGTCTGCACTTTACAAAGGTGTGGAGAAGGAAGAATCTCCGCTCGGACGTCAGATTCTGGAGCAGTTGTGCGAAAATTTGACGATTGCAGGGGAAGATATGATCCCAATTTGTCAGGATACGGGCATGGCTGTTGTTTTTGTTGAAATCGGGCAGGAAGTACATATTACGGATGGTGGTCTTGAGGATGCCATCAATGAGGGCGTCAGACAGGGATATGTTGAAGGCTATCTGAGAAAGTCTGTTGTCAGTGATCCGATTGAAAGAGTGAATACTCAGGATAACACACCGGCTATCATTCATTATTCTATTGTTCCGGGCGATAGATTCAGAATCACATTGGCACCGAAAGGATTCGGAAGCGAGAATATGAGCCGCGTTGTCATGCTGAAACCGGCAGATGGTATAGAAGGTGTGAAGAAAGTAATTTTAGAGACAGTTGATCTGGCAGGACCGAATGCCTGTCCGCCGATGGTGATCGGTGTTGGTGTCGGTGGTGATTTTGAAAAAAGTGCCATCATGGCCAAGCATGCATTGACACGAGCAGCAGGTGAGCATTCCTCTGTACCTTATGTACGTGCATTGGAGGAAGAGATGTTGGATAAGGTGAACCGACTTGGAATCGGACCGGGTGGTTTAGGCGGAACAGTGACGGCATTTGCAGTGAATATCGAGACATATCCGACGCATATTGCAGGCCTGCCGGTAGCAGTTAATATATGCTGTCATGTGAATCGACATGTGACAAAAGAATTATAGGAGGCGGTGATGATGGACAGACATATAAAGGCACCATTAAATGATGATGAAGTGAAGATGCTGAAAGCCGGAGATTATGTATATATATCAGGTACCATTTATACGGCCAGGGATGCAGCACATAAGAGAATGTATGAAGCCCTTCAGAATGGGCAGGAAGTACCGATGCCCCTGAAGAATAATATTGTTTATTACATGGGACCGTCACCGGCCAGAGAAGGACGTCCGATTGGTTCGGCCGGACCGACAACCAGCAGCAGAATGGATAAGTATGCACCACTTCTCATGGACCAGGGATTAAAGGGTATGATCGGAAAAGGAAAGCGTTCTGCAGAAGTTCGGGAAGCAATTGTGAGAAATGGCGCTGTTTATTTTGCAGCAGTCGGAGGGGCAGGCGCACTTTTATCTAAAGCAGTTAAAAAGGCAGAAGTGATTGCTTATGATGACCTAGGAACAGAGGCAATCAGGAAACTGGAAGTGGAGAATCTTCCTGCAATCGTGGTCATTGACAGCGAAGGCAGTTACTTATATGAAGACGTAGCAAAAAAATATCGAAAAATTTAAAAAAGTTGTTGACAAAAGGTTACAGTACCTGTATAATAACAAATGCTCACTGCAATGACGGTGAGGACTGGAGAAATACTCAAGAGGCCGAAGAGGCGCCCCTGCTAAGGGTGTAGGTCGGGCAACCGGCGCGAGGGTTCAAATCCCTCTTTCTCCGCTGGAACATTTCCAGAAAACTTTGAAAAAACTTTTTAAAAATAAATTAAAAAAAGTGCTTGACAAAGTTTGAAAGAAATGATATCCTATAACGGTCGGTGAAAAACACTGACTAAGAGAAAAGAACATTGATAACTAAATAATAAAACAATCCCGAAAATTCCTAAAAAGAATTTTTAAGAACACAAACCAAAGTAAAACGGGAAGAGATAACAGCTAGCTGTGAATCTTAACCAAAATCAAACATGAGAGTTTGATCCTGGCTCAGGATGAACGCTG
>JAQXRJ010000023.1 GCA_029218465.1 bacterium
CATAGACCGCCGCGTCCGCAATATCCAATGTCTGCACCGTGCCGAATTCTGTTTTTCTCGCGGCGTCCGAAACGGCGTCTCCAAGCGCCATATTTGTCAGAATAAAGTCCTCGACTTCCGGCGTGTAAAACGATACGCCTACCGGCGTCAGCTCTGCCGGCTTCTCACTTTCAGAGGACGTCCCATCCTCCTCCTTTACCGCAATGTCGTATACACGCAGATACAGCTTGGCGTCGCCGGCGCGCAGAACCATCGTATGCCCGACGCCGTACTTTTCGCCGCCGATCTCCGCACCGAGAGAGGTCTTGGTACCTTGTACCTCACCGGTAATAATCATGGAATAATATCCCTCTTTGGAAGTAAGCGTATAAACGCCGTCCACAACCTCGCCGTAGGAAATGGAGTTATCCAGTTCCACATCGGTGACAACGCCGAGTTCCTGCTGGTAGGTATCGTCATACAGATCGTCGCCGACGTGTACTTTTTCGGCAACGAATTCATCGACTTCTTCGATGCGGAACTTCATAATTAACGTATCCCCGCCGCTTTTCGGTCTGAGGAAGAATACCGCGACGGCTGCAATGGCAACCACTGCCACAAGAATGGCTAACAAGTCAATAATGTTGATTTTTCCGAAAACTTTTCCGTTTTTAAGCATTGTCTTTTCTCCTTGCTGTTTGAAAAATTGTGTAGACCTTTATTTTACAGTATTTCCGTTTTTTTCTTAAATTATTTACGGTTTATGTTTCCCCGGCAATGCGCTTGTATTCGTCGAGCGTCTGCAACAGCACCTTTTCGAGATTAAACGTGGTCTCGGTCGCCTTTTTGGCGTTGGCGGCAAAGCGCCGGCGCAGCGCTTGGTCGCGGCTAAGCGTATTCAGCGCGTCGGCAAACGCCTCGGTGTCGCCGTAAGGCACGATAAAGCCGCAGTCGGTGGTACTGTTGACGATATCGCCGTTGCCGCCGGCGGCAGTGACCACAAGCGGCAGAGAATGTGCCATCGCTTCGAGAATGGCAAAGCTGAGCGCCTCGTAGCACTTGGAGGAATTGACATACACATCGCTGCCGGCAAGGATATTTTCGGTATCGCTGCGGAAACCGAGCTGGCGAATGTGTTTTTCCAAGCCCAAACGCGCAATCTGCGCCTTGATATCCTCAAAATATTCCCCGTCGCCGGCAATGAGCAGCACATAATCGCGCTCGATTTTCTTATCCAACGCCGCGATGCTGTCCACCAAGAAATCCAAGCCCTTGGACATATGGTAGCGGGCAAGAATCGAAATCACAAACGTATCGGGGGCAAGCCCCAACTCCTCGCGGATTGTCGAGGGCGCGTTCGGCTTATCGTCGTAAGGGATGCCGTTGAAAATGACGTCGATCTTTCCGGGATTGACGCCGTTGGAGACAAGTAACTCCTTGGCGTTGTTGCAGACAGCGATGATTTTGGCATTGTGCGGGGTAATGAGCTTGTTGGTAAACCACCACAAGGCGCCCGTCTTTAAGGTCAGGTGGCAGGTATACAGCGCCTTGGCGCGGGGATAGAACAGCCGCGACAGCACGGCGATGTAATTCTCACGCGGGTAGTGGGAATGGATGATGTCGATGTGATTGGCTTTACAGATGGCAGCGAGCTTTTTCGCCGCGCCGAGGTCGAAGGGATTCTTCATCTCCAACTGGAAACAGGGAACGCCGAGGTCGTCCATCTGCTCCGACAGCAGTCCCGGCTCGTTAAAGGCAAAGTAGCACTCGGTTTCCTTGCCGCCGAAGCGCTTGACCAGATTGTAGATGTATTTTTCCGTCCCCGCCTTGCCGGCGTGGTTAATCAGATACAGAATTCGCACAGTATAAACCTCCTTGCGGGTGCTTTTGGGGCTATGCGTTGCGGAACTTGATGATTTTGGCAGGTACGCCGCCGACCACCGCGTAATCCGGCACATCCTTGGTCACCACGGCTCCGGCGCCGATGATGACGCCGCTGCCGACCGTCACGCCCGGCATAATCACGGCGTTGGTGCCGATCCACACGTCGTTGCCGATGACAACCTTCTTTTTCGGGGCGGTTTGCAGCCGCATGGGGCGCGACAGGTCGCTTGTCTCATGGTTCTGCGTGACAACGGTCACATTCGGCGCCATCATGACGTCGTTTCCGATTTGAAGCGGTCCTGCCACGCGGCAGTTCAAGCCGATGCCGGAATTGTCGCCCACCTCGATGCCGTTGCCCGAGGCAAAAAAAGCGCCATGCTCTATATTAACATTTTTTCCGCATTTGTCAAGCATCAATTTTGCACAAAATCGGCGCACGCTTTTGGCTCCCAAGCTGTACGGAAGTCCCGAACAGGGCATATGCCGCGCCAAAAAATAATACAACACATAGCCGATGGC
>JAQXRJ010000024.1 GCA_029218465.1 bacterium
TAAAATGACAAAGAGGTATTTTAATATAAAATAGAGACATTTTCACTAATTATTACATAACTTTTGCATAGTTATTCTAATAGAGACATTTTCACTAATTATTTGTTTTTTGATTAGGGACATTTTTACTAATTATTCACACAATGTTTATAAAAAATAACAAATAATATTTACAATCTACTAAATTTATTATATAATTTAGTAGTAATGCTTGTGTGGCGGAATTGGTAGACGCACTGGACTCAAAATCCAGCGGTATAAAAGCTATGTGGGTTCGAGTCCCACCACAAGCACCAGATTGATAGGAAACTCGGACACTTTGTCTGAGATGCAATAAACGAACTAACTAGAAATGGTTAGTTTTTTTATGTTTCAGAAAGGATAAGTGATAAATATGTTTAAAACAGAAACTAAAGAACTGAAAATGAGTAATGATTTTAGAAAGAAAATTGAAATGCTATGTAGGTTTGCTTGTGTTAAATATGAACTTATAAATGGTAATATTATTTCAATTAAAAATACTAATTTAGCCTATGTCAGACCACATATATTAAAGGTTAAAGGAAATGACTATCTTCTATTTGAAGACTCGAATATGGTCTTTATAAATGGATATAAAGATAAAATACTGCTAATAGAACTAGAAAAATATCTTAAAAATAGCTAATATCTTGATTTTTCGGTAAAAAAGTATATAATAAATAACCAATAAATGACAAGCAGTATCCGTCTTTATTAGAAAGTAGGTACACTATGGTCAAACAATTATTTATTATAAATTATAATTTTGAGGTTGCCGAGAGTAAAAGATATTAATCTAATTAGTATTTTTTACTCTCTTTTTTTGAGAAAGAAGGGATTTAATTGAATGAAAATAAAATAGCAGGAATATATACAAGGGTATCAACTGAAGATCAAGCTCGTGAAGGTTTCTCTATGGGAGAACAGGAAGAAAGATTATTTGAATATTGTAAGTTTAAAAGATATGAAGTTTATAAAGTGTATAAAGATGCTGGTATTAGTGCTAAAAATGATAAAAGACCTGCATATCAAGAAATGATGAAAGATATGAAAGAAGGCAAAATAAATGTTATTGTAGCCTTTAAACTAGATAGACTTACTCGTAGTGTATATGATGTAGAAAAACTAATGAAACAAGTAAATGAATCTGAATGTGAAATAGATTGTATGGCTGATGAATCTAATACTGTCACATCAAATGGAAGAATGGTAATGAGAATAATTACATCGGTATCACAAAATGAAATAGAAAAATGTTCTGAAAGAACTAAGCTTGGTATGATTGGAGCAATTAAAGCAGGACATATTCCAAATCATACCCCACTAGGATATAAAAGAGATAATAAAAAACTTGTTCCAGATCCACTTACTAAAGATGTTATTATAAGAGTATTTGATTTATATTTAGAAGGCAATTCACATCAAACAATAGCAAATATCTATAATAAAGAAAAAGTTTTAGGAAGAACTACTTGGTATGATTCAACGATACAAAAGATATTGAATAACGAAATATATAAAGGTGATTTTATTCACGGTAAGAAAATGAAACGGCCTAGATATTATGAAAATGTTGTTGAACCCTTAGTTAGTAAAGAAGTATGGGCAAATTGTCAGTATCAAAAACAAAGAAATGCAAGACACTATGAAAGAACATCGGTATATTTGTTTACTAATAAATTAAGATGTGCAAAATGTGGTTCATTCTTAGGTGGTAAAGCTACTAAAAAGAAATCGGGTAAGAAATATTACTACTATAAATGTGAACATTGTAATGTTTATTTTACTGAAGATTTAATTGAAGAAAAATTAATAGATTCACTTATCAATCTTCAAAAGAAAGAAGAATTATTAAATGATTATTACACACCATTTATTAAATCTAAATTAGATAATAATATTGAAGATTTTAAAAAGGAATTAAATGATTTAAATAAACAAATAGATAGAATAAAAACTGCATATATTAAAGGTGTTACTAAAATAGATTATTTTGAAAAAGAACTAAATCAAATTGAGTTTAGAAAACAAGAGATTGAAAATAAAATTAAAGAACAAAAACAATATGACAATTTATCATTTACTTTAGATGATCTGATTATATTTGAAGATAATCAGACTATTGATATATTAAATAATCCATTTAATTATTTATCACTTGTATCAGATTGGATGATACTATCAAGAAAAGAAAAACAGAGAATCATATCACATTATATTGATAGTGTCGATATTGAAAGAAATAGTGAAGATTTTAAAATAATAAACATCAATTTTTTATCATCTTTTATCATGGAACAACAAAAAAATCATAGTGAGTATGATACACCACTTAGTTTAAATATATTTCAAAGTAGTGATGGATATCCAATAAGGGTTAATCCAGAATTTAGAACAAATGAACAAGCAAGAAAGTATTTTGATAAACTTGATAAATATATGAATAATAAAATAAGTTGTAAGCTAAATTACTATGACACAATATTTGATTGTAATATTATGGATGGAACATATCCAGCAACAAATAATGAAGCAGTTATTAGAGCAATACTTATTGAAGATAAAAAACTTATAAGAGAAAATAAATTAAGAATTGGAATTATAACTTTAGATGTATCTGAAATAAAGAAAGTATGCACTCCAAAAGCTTATGATTTTATAATGAATGCTTGTGAAGAATACAAAAAAGACTTTAAAAACTTTATTTCAAGAATAGCAATATAATCGACCATAATTCCAACCATAACAAATCCTTTATTTATAAGGGATTTGTTATTTTTTACGACCAAGTCTTTGGTTGAATTTTGCAAGTGCAAAATAAATTTGTCCCTATGAAGAACCTAGTATTAGTCTAGGTTTGAATAGTTTAAAGGGACATTCACTTATGCTCTTGCTTTTTTGTTATACAAAAAAATAAAAATTTTTGTCGAGATTCAACCAATTTCAACATAGAATTTGGTAAACAAATTAAAGTTATGTAAAATTATTTCAAAAGCAACAATTTATGATATAATATATAATTAACAAGGGAGGTTTAATATGATAAATAGTAGAGATTCATATACTGATTTTAATCCTAATAGGAAAGAAAGTATTGAAGTTCCATATGGCATTGGAACAATTGTCGAATTAAAAGATAATCCAGATGTTTTAGCAAGAATAATCCAGTATAGGATTACTGTTGAGCATCTTAGACAAATAATAAATGTTGGTTTAAATACCAATATATATGAAGATGAAGATAAAATCGATTGTGAAATAACTGTAGAAGAATTAGAAGAAAAATGGAAAAAGCCAGATAGAATTATCGTTGGAAAATTAAATCCTGAAAATTTTATTCAAATTCCAGGTTTTTCTGAACACTTTGAAAGAGAAAAAAAATTAGAATTGACTAGAAAAAGAAAAAATAAGTAGTAAATATAAGTTGGAGCATTCTAACTTATTTTTTTATCCACGATGTGGACGCTCACTATTCACAAAATTGGTTATTTTTATTGAAAATATTGCAAGAGCATAAGAGATTGATATCAGCACATTAAACAAAGCCTTATTGCATAAGACTTTAGTGTGATATCAAACTTATTTTGCACATGCAAAATTATCCCACTGTTGTGGGACATTAATCTTGCTTTTCCCTTATTTTAAACCAAATATTTGTGGAACCTCTTGGGGATTTTAAATGGATACATTTTTTGATAGTGGGATATAATAGCTCATTCATATTTTTTAGATTGTGTATACATTTTTTAGTATATCTATTCCAAAACTAGGGAAATATGATATAATGATATCAGTTAGTGAGTATATTGCTTACTATTAACTTTTGCTATTGGGTTATTCGACCTCAACCCCAACGGCACCATTAAAGATTTATTCGAACTAGAAATAGTTCGTTTTTTCTTGCTTTAAAATATATAGTGACCAAAAAGTGACTTAAAAGTGACCGAATATATTGATATTATTTTTAAAACTGTATATACTATAATTGAGGTGACTAAAATGTACATAGAAGATGAATATACAGAATTGAAAATTGAATTAACAAAAGATATAAAAAAAGAAATAATTGCATTTGCAAATACTAAAGGCGGAAAAATATACATTGGTATTGATGATAATGGAAATATTGTTGGTCTAAAAAATTCTAAAGAAGATTTAGAATCTCTTTCTGGAATGATAAGAGAAGGAATTAAAAGTGATTTAACACTGTATACTTCAGTTAATTTAATAAACATAAATGATAAAGATATAATAGAAATTAATGTTATGGAAGCACCTAATAAACCTTATTATTTAACTGAAAAAGGAATTAAGTCATCAGGAGTATATTTAAGATA
>JAQXRJ010000025.1 GCA_029218465.1 bacterium
GATATTTGTAAAGTTTTACAAAAAATGAAGAATTATTTATAATTACAGAAGTTGAATTTAATTTATGAACTAAAGAACATATACAAGCTCAATTTTTTTAAGTAATTATAAGACTTTCCGAGCAAAGAATACAAGAAAAACATCCTATAATTGAAACTATCAAATACTTAAAAACATTCGTACGGTAGAATTTAACAAAATTACTATTTATTTGATTATTATGATGAAACGATCAAAATAATATAAAGTGTTTTTAACATTTATTTATAGAATAATATCGATTAATAAAATTTAATTTTTTTAGATTATTTAAAACTTTTAATATACAGCAAGAAAAAATGAGTTTGTCCTTATTTTTATTAGACTAACTCATTTTTACTTACAAACTCAAGGCAAATATTTTATTAGATTTGTTCAATATATTCAAGTAATTTTAAAAATAAATTTATGAAAGACTTATCAAGACCAAACTTACTTAGCTTTCTTAAATTAATACGTTTTTTTTCGATTGACAAATCACTAAACAAAATATTATCGATCTTTTCTTTAATGTCAGTTTCAATAACTAAATCCATTAAAATACTTGCAATATCTTCATTAACTATCCTAACTACATCAATTTCTGTATCTTCTCCACTACATTTTAAATCGATTTCATTATTAGGTGATACTTTATTTATTTCAACAACGAAATCATTTCCATCAAAATAATTGTTTGTTTCAAGATAATTAATTGTATTTGAAAATGCAGATACATTAGTTATATTTCTTAAATTTTTAAATCTTATCTTATAGTCTCTATACTCTGGCACTACTGAGCTATCACCTTCAATAGGTTTAATAACCATCTCATACTTATCCTTTTCATATATAAATTTAATTTGGGTTATTAAATATTTTCCTTTTTTGTATTGAGTACTTATTCCATCATCTTCATATAATAAATATTCATTACTCTGACAAGGAAATATTAATATTTCTAATTCTGTTGGGTTAGAAGTATTATTGGAATTACTTTTATTTGACAAAGGTATTATAGCCCCACTCTTCGCAAATACTGGATAATCTTCGTCTTTGTAAAATGCTACATATTTTTTGTTGCCAGGGAATTTTTTACCAGTTTTATAATCATACCATACTCCACCAGGTAAATAGAATCTATGAATTGTACGATTAATTAATGGTTCTTTTTTATTAATAATAGGCGCAACTATTAATTGACTTCCGAAAAAATATTCATTCTTATACAAAACATCATCATATAGTTTAGGTATTAAATAATAAATTGGTTGGAATATTACATTTCCATTCCTGTGATATTGATAAGCTTCAGAATATAAATATGAAATAAATCTATGTCTTAATCTTAAATATTCACATGCAATGCTTTTTGTTTTGTATTCCCATTTCCATGGTTCCTTTTTGTAATATTTACCATCATCAGAGTGAAATCTAAGAATAGGACTAAAAACTCCTAGCTGAATTGATCTTAAAAATAAATCCGCATCTTCAATTCCGCCAGAAAATCCCCCTATATCGTGACTCCACCAACAAACACCAATATTGGTAGATGAAATACTGAAAAACGGAAGATTTTTAAAATTATCCCAACTCACTTTAGATTCACCAGAATAACATATAGGAAATTTATGACTAGCTATAAGAGGATTCCTTGATAAAATCATTCCTCTTTTTCCTGTCTTTTCCATGTCATTAAAATGGTAATAATTCATAATCCATAAGCTATTTAAATCTTTAATGTTTTTATAATCATTCCAAAAGAAATCAACACCTATTCCTTCTAGAGGATAAATAAATAGTTTTAAATAAATATCAATAAATCTTGGATCATAAGGATTAAACTTTATTGAATTATTTACTGTATTAATATACTTAATTGCTTCATTAAAGAATGAATCATTATTGTTTATATCAACACTAGGATCAATATTTAAGCCAAGTTTAATATTATTAATATGTAAGTTCTTAGAAAATTCTATTGGATTGCTAAACAGTTCATTATTAAAAGTATATCCTGAATCTTTCTTTTTCCATAATTTATCTAATAAAATTACAGATATCGGAACATCATTCGAATTAAAATTATTAATTAGTTCATAAATATCTTTATCAGAATAATTAGTATTTTTACTCCATATATTACCTAATACATATCTTGGTATCATAGAGGGATACCCTGTAAGCTTAAAATAATCTTTTAAAGCAAATCCAAAGTCTTTATTATACATAAACAAATATATATCAATAGAGTTGCTGTCTTTTTTATAAACAGTTCCTACTTCATCCAATATTAATGAATTACTATCATCAATGCTAACAAATCCATCTAGAGAATAAAGCCCTTTATTTATTTTTTTATTATTATCAACCTCTATACTTATATTAGATCCATTATAATTCTTAGCCTCTGGATGATTATAATACCATACCTCAAGCGTATCGTTAAGAACAACTTTTAGGTTTTTCATAGAATTAAGTCCGCTACCTTTAAATGGCATATTTTTTAAATAAGTAAGTGTAAAATAACTAGTTTTAATTTGTAAAGTTGAATCATTTTGTGAAGTCTCAAATTTAGGTATATCAAAATTTCTAAAACTAACAAGTTGTGTAGGCATATCATTAAATTTACTGTCAATACTATATTCTAATCTTATTAGTCTTTCTGTCAATACTGTAAATCTATAATACTTTCCCTGAATAATAGCCTCTGGTTTAGACTTTAAATTACTAATATTTTTATGAAATTGAAAACCTAAATCATACATATTATTCTTCCTTTCTATTCTAAGTAGATTATAACATAATAAAAAGATGTCGCATAGTGTTATTTTTTATAATATTAATATTATTTATGCTTTCTACTAATTCTTTACATTATATTTTTGCAATTAGAGTTTACTTTTATATTACAAACTTAATTTTTCAAATAATTTTTTTATATAAATCATAAATTTATTGTATAATAATGATTTGGAAGTGACGTGATAATATGAATGAATTTAAATACTCAGACTCAAACAAAAGGTATCATACATTGGATTTTTTTTATAAACATAAATTCGGATTCAAAGTATTTAAAGTAAGTTTAAATGGAGGTTTTACATGTCCAAATAAGGATGGAACTTCAGGATATGGTGGATGTATATATTGTTCAAAGTTAGGAAGTGGCGACTACGCAGGAGATAGGAATGATTCTCTAACAGTTCAATTTATGAAAATCAAAAATATAATGCATAAAAAATGGCCTAAAGCAAAGTATATAGGATATTTTCAAGCTAATACAAATACATATGCTCCATTAAGCATATTAAAAGAAAAATATGAAGAAATATTAAAAATTGATAATGTAATAGGCCTAAGTATTGCGACTAGACCAGACGCAATATCAGATGAATGCATGGATTATCTAGAAGAATTATCAAAAAAAACTTATTTAACAATAGAACTTGGTCTTCAAACAATACATGAAAAAACATCAAAACTAATTAATAGATGTCATACTCTAGAGTGCTTTGAAGACTGTGTAAATAAACTAAGAAAAAGAAACATAAATGTTATAGTACATATAATTAATGGACTTCCCTACGAAACAAAAAAAATGATGTTAGAAACAGTTAAATACTTAAATAAGTTAGACATTCAGGGAATAAAAATACATATGTTAAATATAACTAAAGATACAGCTTTGGAAAATATGTATATTAAGGATAAGTTCCATATTTTAACAAAAGAAGAATATGTTGATATTGTATGTGATCAATTAGAATTACTAAGAGCTGAAATAGTAATTAATAGGATAACATCAGATCCTAATCCAGATAATTTAATTGAACCAACATGGTTAATAAAAAAATTTGGAGTATTGAATGAAATTGATAAAGAAATGCTAAATAGGAATTCATATCAAGGAATAAAATTATAAAAAATTGTTACTTAATGCCTTTATGAATTTTTTTATTATTATTTGTATAACACAATAAAATACCCTAAAAATAAATATACAAATTAAAAAATCAAGGGAAGAACGACAGTTAGTTCGTTATAACCCTTGAAATGTTTTTTATATTTTCTTATATAACTATTGCTATTAAGTTATTTGAGCCCTTATTAACTATTTTAGTTAATGTTTGACTCAATTTAAATCTTATATTATCAGGCATTAAACTTATCTTTGACTGTATTCCTTCTTGTACAATAACATCTAAGCTTCTTCCAAATATTTCACTTTTCCAGATATTTTGTGGATCAGTTTCATAATCTTTCATTAAATAATTAATAAGTTCTTTACTTTGCAATTCACTCCCTATAATAGGTTCAAAAGTACTTTGTACATCAACTCTAATCATATGTATAGATGGTGCAACCGCTTTTAATTTTACTCCATATCTCGTTCCTTGTTTTATTATTTCTGGAGTGTCTAATTTCATATCTTTAAGAGTAGGAGAAGCAACACCATATCCTGTCTGCTTTACCATTTTTAAAGCATATTTTATCTGATCATATTCAGTCTTTGCTTCATTATATTCCTGAAACAATGATAATAATTCTGCTTTGTTTTTTACGTCTATTTTTATTATATCTGTTAGAACATCATTATATAATTCAGATGGTGATTCTAATGTTATAGTTATTTCTCCTGTTGAAGTGTCAACATTTGAAATATATGCTTTACTTATATAATCATTTCCTAAAAAATGTTGCGTTATATTGTCAATATCCTTTAATTTTTCTACTTCTACTACACTTTCTTTAATGCATTCTATATATTTTTTCTTAACATAGTGTGATGGATTAAGCACCGTTATCCATTCTGGCATATTAACTTTTACTTCCTCTACTGGAAATTCATATAATGCTTCTTTTAAAATATTAGTTATATCAATATCTGTCATTGTTTCTACGCTAATTGGCAAAACTGGAACATGATATTCTTCTTTTAATGAAGATGCTAGTCTCTCTGTTTCAGGCAAAGTTGGATGAGTTGTATTTAAAACTATTATAAACGGCTTTCCCAAGTCACTTAATTCTGTAACAACTCTTCTTTCAGCATCTAAATAATCACTTCTTTCAAACTCTCCAATTGAACCATCTGTAGTCATAACTATTCCAATAGTGGAATGATCTCTTATTACTTTTTCTGTTCCTATTTCTGCTGCTTCTACAAAAGGAATTTCTTCATCATACCATGGAGTTTTAACCATTCTTGGACCATTTTCATCTTCTGCACCCTTTGCATTATTAATTAAATAACCAACGCAATCAATCATTCTGATACTGCATGTAAAATCATCAATTGATATTTTTGCAGCATTTGTTGGAACAAATTTAGGCTCTATTGTCATTATTGTTTTACCTGATGCACTTTGTGGAATTTCATCCAATGCTCTTTTTTTCTCATATTCATCATCAATATATGGTACTACTAGATTTTCGATTACTTTTTTTATAAAAGTAGACTTACCTGTACGTACACCCCCTACAACTCCAAAATAAATTTCACCATTTGTCCTTTTAGAAATATTTTTAATTATTTCAATTTTATCCATTTAATCAACTCTCTTCTTTATTATTTCATTTAAATTTATGCAAAAAAAAAAGAGAATATTACATTCCCTATATATTTTTAGATAAGTTTGTTGTTGACGTAAGAACAAACCTAAATGCTTGCTGATCGGTTGTTATAACAAACCAGCATTCATCCTTCTTTTCAAATTCATAAAACAAAATTGGGATTCTCAATTCTTCTTCAATATTAATCAAATCTTCAAAATTTTTAACTTCAACAATTTTTAGCCCATTTAAATCTGGCTTAGTAGTTACTGCAGCTATTATATCACCATAACCCTTTAATATTTTCTTTTGAGATGCTATATATTGCGATTCATTAGTTATTTTAAATAATTTATAAAAAATTGCAATACATGCTGGCCCTGAAATTGCCGATAATATAATTGCCATAATTAATAATACATAATTTATATGTCTTTTTCCTTTTATTAGCTCAGTTACATTTTTGTTAACGGGTTCTGTCCCACTTACTGTTATATCTGTTACCGCTTTATTTAAAGGCATAACTAGTTTTACATTTTGTTTTTCAGAAATAGCTCTTTGACTATCTTTTATTACTGAATTTGTATTTATATTAATTGTTATTGTTAATTTTGTATCAGCTACAACACCATATTCCTCTTTAAAATTTTTTGCTAAATCGTCATATTTACTATAATCAATTTTTAGATTTTCACTTATTTTGAAATTTGAGCCATCTAATTTATTTGATATAGTGGGTTTTAAAGTATAAGACTTACTCCACAATTCAGCTGTTATGCCATTAAGTTCGTAATCACTACTAATCTTTGCAGTAACATCATATGAATAAGTGCTACTAACATTTTTAGTCGTATTGAATAAATAGTTCAAATCAATATCAACATAATCAATTATATTAGAAATATATTTTTTGTCTTTTGTTAGAAATTTCTGATCATAAAATTTATTTGGCTTTAAATATACTTTATAGTCTAAATTGGTTGACGTATTGTAATTCAATATTAAATTATTAGTATCTGTTGGAACTCTAAAACAGTCTACAATAATCCATAAAGATATAATAAGTACAATTAAACTAATTGTTGCCAAAAAAGTTTTAGTTAGTTTTTGTACAAATATCTTTCTCTCCTTTTCACTCATTAATAATCACCCTTTTTATTTTAAAAACTCACTTATCAAAACTGATGGATATCCTATAAATGGTACCATAAACTTAGCTACACCAATTATTTCATTTGACTTTACAGTCCATGGATCTTCAGTATTGTTATTATCCCCTTTTGTAGTAATCTCAACATCATTGCCATCAATCTTTACACTTACAATTCTATGTATTATTGGCTTACCTTCCTTACTATAATATAGTATAATACCTTTTTTCAATTTTTTCAAATCTTTCTTATCAATTTTTTTAATTATTACAGCATCTCCTCTTGAAAACTCTGGAACCATACTATCTGATAAAACTGCGATAGGTTGATATTTAAAGCTTCCACTAATAAAGCAAACTAAAACAATTAAAATAACTACAAAAGGCATGTATGATAATACACTTTCCTTTTTTAATTGTCTTCTTGTTAATACTCTTGAAGATTTAATGTCTACATAATTAACATATAAAGCAATTATTATTACTAAAATAATATCCATCATTGATTTAATCAACCAATTAATACTTGGATATATTGGCAATAGTAGCGTTAATAGCATCAATATTCCTCTATAAATTGTTGATGTTATACTACCAGATGTAATTGCTAAATATGTAAACAAACAATTTGATACAATTAAAGGTATTATAGTTTGACTCATGTATTTAAAAAAATCTACATTCGTTCCTATATTAGATGAAATATTAACAAAATCTATTTCAACTATAATAAATAATAGTGTTGTTAACGCATAATACATTATTTTTTTAGGAGATAATTTAATAATTTGAAATCTTGAAATTTCTTGAAATATTATTGGTATTAAAAAACACCAGAAATTTTTTAATATTATCGTTAAATTATGTAAATACGGACTTTTTTCATAGCCAAAGAATAATCCTAATGTAAAATAAATCATACTATATACAATCATAATTATTATTATACTTTGTATAATATCGTATTTTGCTCTCATTTTAATATTTGATTCATCTTTCGAAAGTAAATATGATAATATTGCTATAAAAATCCAAAAAAGTGGGTTAACAATATTCGTAAATTTGCTAACTGATATTATTTTCAAAAGAAATGACTTGCTTATCAAAAATAAAATAATCAAAGCATATGGAATTAATGCCTTCTTATTCAAGTATCTCATACTATCAATCCCCTATTGTGTTAATGATAACATATATTTAAAAAAAATTAAAGTGATTTTTATCACTTTAATTTTGTTTTAGAACATTTTATCTACATCAGGGACATTATCATTCAAAATAGCATTTACTATTTTATCAGATTTTTCCTTACTCACTTCTCTTCCAGTAATTTCACTTAACTCATCTATTAAATTTCTTATTGTTTTTTCATCTTTCATATTTGAATTTTGCAATTTTGATGCAAGCGAAAGTATAGTCTCTTTTTTTACATTTGTTTTCTTTTCAACTTTTTTAAAAAATGAATCTCCAAACATAAATAACCTCCTACATAATTATATGTAGAAAGTCTTATTTTGTTATTCATTTCGATTTTTAAATTGTATTTGAATCGGAGTTCCTTCAAAATCAAAATTTTCTCTTATTTTGTTTTCTAAATACCTTTCATAGGAAAAATGAACCAAGTTTTTGCTATTAACATGAAATGTAAATCTTGGTGGCTTTGTTCCTGATTGATTTGCAAAATATATTTTTAGTCTTCTACCCTTGTAACTTGGAGGAAGATTCATCATATATGCCTCATTTATTACATCATTTAAAACACTTGTTTTTATTTCCCTAACAATATTTTGTGAAACTTTAACAACTTCCGGCATTATGGTATGTATTCTTTTTTTGGTTAACGCTGAGGTAAATACTACAGGGGCATAACTTAAAAATTGGAATTCTGCTCTTACTTCTTTTAGATACTCCTTTATAGTCTTATTATAAACTGTATCCCATTTATTAACTACTATTATTAATCCTTTTCCTTTTTCTAAAACATATCCAGCAATATGTTTATCATGTTCTACGATTCCTTCTTCTGCATTTATCACTAAAAGACAAATATCACTTCTATCTATCGCTTTCATACTTCTTAGCAAACTATATTTTTCAATATTTTCATATATTTTTCCCTTTTTTCTTATACCCGCTGTATCTATTATTACATATTCTTCAGAATTATATTTTAGTGTTGTGTCAATTGCATCTCTTGTTGTTCCAGCAACATCACTTACTATCACTCTGTTTTCATTTACTAAAGCATTTATTATGCTACTTTTTCCTACGTTTGGCCTTCCAACTACAGAAAATTTAATCCTTTTATCTTCTTTTTGTTCATACTTTCTTTCTTTAAATTTGGAAGTAATAAGTTCAAGTAATTCTATGAAGCCTGTTCCTTGTTCTCCGCTAACTTCAATATAATTTTCAAAGCCAAGTTCATAAAAGTCATATATATGATCTTTTGCTTTCTTACTATCAATTTTATTTATTACAACTATTACTTCTTTATTACTTTTCTTTAACATATCACGAATAATATAGTCATTTGAAGATATTCCTGTTTTTCCATCCACGATAAACAAAACAAGATCTGATTCATCTATTGCAATGGATGCTTGAATTTTTATTTCTGTATTAAAATCTTCTTTAGAATCATCAATCCCACCTGTATCTATTACATCAAACTTATAATCTTTATATGTTGCTTCACTATATATTCTATCTCTTGTAACACCAGGTGTATCTTCTATAATTGATACTTTTTGTCCAACCAGTTTATTAAATATTGTACTTTTTCCTACATTTGGATGCCCAACTAAAGCTATAACCGGTAATTTCATAATATTACCTCCTATCAATGTGTATTATATCATATTTTTGTTTTATTGTTTATATTTATTGCATTATCTTCTATTATAGATTCCTTATCGAAAAATATTTCTCCATATTCTATTAGGGTTATTATATTATTATCTATACTATCTATATTTATATAGAAATTATCATTGTAAAAATATATATCATCATAGTTTTTTACTATTTCATAATCACTTGTTTTAAAATAAAAACTTGAATTAAATATTATTTTTATTTTTAAATCTATATCCGATGGTGAAAAAAATATATCTATTCTATTAAATTCTATATATGCTCCTATTTTATCATTTACATATATTTCAACACTATAAAATCCTTTAGAATACATATTATATTGTTTTTTTATATTTAATAAGATTTTTTTTAGAAGTTTTTCCAAATCAGATTCTTTTGATAAATCATAATTTTTTAAAATAATTTCATTTATATATACTTTATAATTATCTTCATTTATTTCATATACTTTCATTTAATCACCTAAAATATAATATGATAAAATTATTTAAACGTAAAAAAAAAGACTTATATTTCTTCTACAATTAAGTCTTCAATTAATTTAAGCACAGCATCTCTTCCCATTTTAGATACGCTTGAAAAAAATACCATATTATCACCAACTACTAGATCTAATGTATCTTTTATAACTTTTATGTTTTTATCTTTTTTACTTGGTTGAACTTTATCTACCTTAGTTAAAACTATAGTAGTTGGAACATTATAATATTTTAAAAAATTATACATAAGCAAGTCATCTTCCGTTGGCTTATGTCTAAAGTCAATAAGCAAAAATACTCTTTTTAATTCTTTTCTTTTCTGTAAGTATTCCTCTATCATCATTCCAAATTTTTTTTGTTTTTCTTTATTTACTGCAGCATATCCATATCCTGGCGCATCAACCAAATAAAAATCATGATTTACTAAAAAGAAATTAAGCGTTTGTGTTTTCCCTGGCACAGATGATGTCCTAGCTAGGTTCTTTCTACTTATTAATGTATTAATAAAGCTACTTTTTCCTACATTACTTCTACCTATAAGTAAAAATTCAGGCAAATTAGTGTCGGGATACTGACTTCGTCTTACAGCTGTTACTTTTAATTCAGCATTATTAATCTTCATCTAAATCAACTCCCATTTTATCTTTATATTCTTTACATGCATTGTCTAAATCGTTAAATAACATTTCTATTTGTGATTCTTCCAATATTCTAGCTCCACTTGCCATTTTATGTCCACCACCATTATATTTTTCTGCAATTTTATTTATTACTGGACCTCTTGATCTTATATTCGCTTTATATATATTGTTTTTTATGTCATCACTTACTATTGCCCAAACATAAACCCCTTCCATATAATAAAAATTATTAATCATATTTCCTGCAGACCCAACATCAACTTTAAATTCATTTAAAATATCATTGGTTAGTCTTATATAAGCAAATCCATTTTCAGTAATTTTTAAATTTTGTGAAATATAGCCTTGAATTCTAACTTCATTAATAGGTCTATTATATAGTCCTTCATATATATTTGATGTATCAATTGCATATTCATTAAATAATTTTGAAATTAATCCAAAAACTTTACTGTTACTGTTAAACATAAATCTATTAGTATCTGATATTATTCCAGTATATATATTATTTGCAATATCATCATTTATTTTTAATGGTGTATTAAAAATCAATTCTAAGATTATTTGTGATGCACTTGATGATTCTTCTTCAATGTACTCTATATCACAAAATGTTTCCATGTGAGGATGATGATCAATTTTTATAGAATAAGCAACATCTATATTCCAGGAAAAGTCAACTCTCTTTTTATCTGGAGTATCTACAACAATAAGTAATGTGTCATTTAATTCTTCAAATTTATCAAGCTTAGGTAAATAATTAAATCTATTACTTGTTGTTCCAGTTGCAAGCACCTTTTTTTTAGGAAACGTTAATTTTATTGAATCTCTTAATGCAGTTTGACAACATAGTGCATCAGGATCTGCCCCAATATGTCTTACTATTACAATATTATCATATGATTTTATTTTTTCATAAATTTGATCAAACATTTTTTTACATCCTATCTATTAATTTTAATGTATCCTGTGCTATCATTAGTTCTTCATTTGTTGGTACTATATAAACATCAACTTTTGAGTTTTTATCACTAATTTTTGCAAACTTTCCTCTAACATTATTTGCCTCAGGATTAATAAAAATTCCTAAAGGCGATAATTTTTCTATAACATCACTTCTTGTATCCATACTATTTTCACCAATTCCAGCAGTAAAAGCTATTACATCGACATGTCCTAATAATAAATAATATTCCGCTATATATTTAACTATTGAATTTACATACATTTTTTGTGTAAGAATACATCTTTCATTTCCTTCTTTAATTCCATCTTCTATATCTCTTGAATCACTACTTATTCCACTTATTCCTAAAAATCCTGATTTTTTATTTAAATCATTCATTATTTCACCAGCTGACTTACCTGCTTTTTCCATAACATATGGAACCATTGACACATCAATATCTCCACTTCTGGTTCCCATTATTATTCCAGCATGAGGAGTAAATCCCATAGAAGTATCTACACATTTACCTGCTTTTATTGCTGTTATACTTCCACCATTTCCTAAATGACAACAAATAATGTTTAAATCATCTCTACCAAGTTCTTCCTTAAGCTTTTCTGCAACATATCTGTGACTTGTTCCATGTGCACCATATTTTCTTACTTGATAATCTGTATACCAATTATATGGAACTGCATATAGATATCTATCTTTTTCAATTGTTTGATGAAATGCAGTATCAAATACAACAACCATTGGTGTATTTGGCAACACATCTCTAAAAGCTTTTATGCATATTGCATGAGCTGGATTATGAAGTGGTGCTAAATCGCTAAGAGCAATAATATCATCTAATACTTTATCAGTTACAACGACAGATTCTTTGTAAATTGATCCACCATGTACAATACGATGTCCAATACCATTTATTTCTTCTAAACTTTTAACTACACCTAATTCAATAATCTTATCCATCAATATTTTAATTGCATCTGAATGTGTTTCCATTAATGCTTCCTCTTTTATTTTACAATCATTATATTTGATAGTATAATTTGATCCTTCAATTCCGATTCTTTCAAACAATCCAGATAGTAGTACATCTTTAGTATCCATATTAAATAAGCTAAATTTTAATGAACTGCTTCCAGCGTTTATTGACATAATATTCATATAAATCCCTCTTTTCAATTCATTATTTTACCATAATATTTATTGTTTATAAAGATTTTTGAAACAAAAAAGATAACTATATATTACCTTTTTGTTATCTTTTTTATTATTACAGTAAATATTCCTTTACTAGATATGTCTTAATTTAATTGTTTTCATCATTTTTTATTTTATATAATCTTTAAAATTAAAGAATTTTTTTTGTTCTAATTTAAATATAGGATATTCATTATAATTTCCTATATCAATTAAATTAGTTTCTTGATCTATTTCAGTCACACTAGAAAATCTACTAAGAATAAATTTGCCATAATTGCTTAATAATTCTTCCTTATCTTTAACTGCTACATATATCTTTGAATTATTAATAGAAGCGTTTTCTATTAAGTCATTAAATTCTAATACAATCGGTAAGGATTCAAAATTATCAAAATAATATGTAAATTTGATACCATTTTCATTAACAAAATAAATAATTTGATTTATTAATATATTTGATAAAACATTATACGCTGATTTTGTAACTTTTCCAATAATAAATATAGCTGTTTTATCACATATTTTATCTATTTCAATTTCACTTGAACATAGTACACTTAATAACATTTCTCTTGAAATATATAAATTTAGTTTTTGTCTCATTACTGATATTATACTCCCTTTTGTTTCAACAGGAGCAAATTCCGTAGAAGATAAATTAATATAAATTGGATCCATTATATCAATGCTTTTTAAATATTCTTTTATTATGCTACATTCTTTGCAATCTGTTTCATCACTAGTGATAATTGAATAAATACTTCCTAAATTTATTTCCTCTTGACTGGCTTCTTTGAATAAAATTAAGACTAATCCTGTAAAATATGATGCAGCTGAGTTTGACCAAAATGGATCATTATATTGCTCATCTTCTTTGTAAATTTCTAGTGCTAATTCATTAATTAATTCTATTGCCTTATCTTGATTGCCTTTTTTATAATATGAATATGGTAAAGCTAACGGATTATAACCATTAGATTTTGATGGATCACTTATATTAAAGACTTTTACATCATATCCATTATTTTTCAATTTATCACAATATGTTCTATAGTACTCTTTTTTATTATCAATGAATAGTAAATTACTATTTTCTCTGATTGAGTCGTTGACTTTTTTTAATAAAATCCCTCTTGTTTTTCCTGATTCTGCTTTACCAATAATTAAATTTGTATTTTTCATAAAAATCACATCTCCTTTTTAAAAATCGTTTTCATTTTAGCATTAGTTTTTTTAATAGGTTGTCGCAAAAAAATTTTACCATCAACAATTTTACTTCTTAATTCATCGATTTCTTTTATTTTTAAAACTACATCATCTATACTATTAAGTAATTCATTTCTTTTAGAAATCATAAAATCATTGTCAAACTTATTCCAACCCTCTTTTATTTCTTCTAATGAAAATCCCACATATTGTAAAGATTTGATAATATTAAAGTCATCAATTTGTTCCTTTGAATAGTATCTATACCCAGTAAATAAATCTATCTCTATAGGTTTTAGCAAGTCAATTTCATCATAGTACCTCAGTGTTCTAATAGAGGTATCAACTATCTTTGCAAATTTTCCAATTTTATATAGCATATATCCTCCTCTATATTTTTATTATATCAATTTGATGTATAAAAATAAATATTATTTTAAACATTAAATACTCCAAGTATTAATCCAAGTATTATTAAAAATATGAGAAACAAAGCTTCTATTAAATTATGATCACCTCCATTATAATACTTTTCACCATCGAGATATATTTCATCTCTAATGTAAGTTTTTCTTATATTATCTAATTCGTATTTATCACATTCATCTTTTGCTCCATTAACATATTGCTTGTTTTTCATACACCAATATATCGCACCATTTGTTTTCCCTTCATTTCTTTTTTCATATTTTAAATATTTACAACTATTGCATCCCACAGTTATTCCTCCCTTCACGATTAAAATATCATTGACGTTAACGTTAGAGTCAACATATTATTTTTTATACAAAAACAATCAGCACTTTAGACTCTGATTATATATTTTTTTATTTTATATTTTTTTAAAATTATCCATAAAAAAAACAAATATAACGATTTCTCAATATATTTGTTTTAATATTTAATTAATTACTAGAAATTATTATTGTTATAACTTCCGCTTAATTGATTCATCCCTTGACGTACTAATCTTTTAGTGATTTCACCACCAACTGTTCCATTAGCACGTGAAGTTGTATCTGGACCTAAGTTAACACCAAATTCGTTTGCTATTTCATATTTCATTTTATCTATAGCTTGTTTAGCACCAGGAACTCTCATTTTCATAGAATCTTGTTTGCTGTTATTCATTGTATTCACCTCCTATACATTCATAGGATGTGAACTTTTTTATAATAAATACATTTTTTAAGTTGGTAATTATTTCCTATAGCAAGTCTTTATATTCTTGTTTGCTCTTTTTTTCAATTATTTCTATTGTTTTACAATTATTAATTGCCTTTTCTATCATTCCTTCATAATCAAATTTTTTTTCACATTCTAAACATTTAGAAAGTTTAGGATTTATTACTGGATGTTTTGGCACAAAAACTGTACAACAATCTTCATATGGTAATATGCTTGTTTCATATGTATCAATTTTTTTTGCAATGTCTATTATTTCTAGTTTATCCATACATGCAACTGGTCTTATCACAGGCATATTAGTAACATCATTTATTACGGACATACTTGTTAAAGTTTGGGATGCAACTTGCCCAACTGACTCCCCGTTACAAATAACTAAACAATTACGTTTTTGGGATAATTTCTCAGTTATACGATACATCATTCTACGCATAATAGTAATGCAGTATTCAGAATCAACATTTTTATAAATGCTTTCTTGAATTTCTGTAAATGGTATAATATTTAATAATATTTTATCAGTATATTTTGATAGTTTTTTAGTTAATTCAATAACCTTATTTCTTGCTTCAATCGATGTATGAGGAATTGCTTCAAAATATATACATTCCAATCTTATTCCTCTTTTTAAAGTTAAATATCCTGCTACTGGTGAATCAATCCCACCTGATAACATAAGCATTGCTTTGCCTAGAGTACCATTTGGATATCCACCTAAGCCTTTATATGAATTTGTATAAATATATGTATAGTGCTCTCTTATTTCAATTTTAAGAAGTAATTCTGGATTGTGAACATCAACACTTACATTTTTATAATTTTTTAAAATTAATCCTCCTATTTGTTTTGAAAATTCTAAACTAGAAATAGGAAATGACTTATCACTTCTTTTAGTCTCCACTTTAAATGTTGAAAACTTTTTATCTTTTAATATATTTAAAAGGCAATCTTTTATTGCATGTTCACTTGTTTCAACCTTATGAGCAACTAAATATTCATGAATACCAAATATTGAATTAATTTTCATTAATATTATATCCAAATCTATATCATTAAATTCAATATACATCCTAGAAATATCTTTATATATTTTAACATCAAAATTTTTTAATTTATTTTTTATATTATTGTATAACGTATTTATAAAAAATTTTCTGTTACCTTTTTTAGTTGTTAGTTCTCCGTATTTTATTAAAATTACTTTATTCACTTTATCCTCCATAATAGTTAAAATGAGATGTGATATCTCATTTTAATTTCCATTTATTAATTTTGATTCATCAACGTTTTCTGTTGAATTGTTTTTTATTAAATCATATACAATTATTGCGTTTGATACGTCTAATAATTTATCAGAATATTTATTATTTTCTTCTATATACTCTTCACTTATAATGCTACCTTTTAAAACTAAATATTCACTCTTTTGTGAATTATAATATACTTTTTCTGTTAGCCAATTTCCTGTTGGATATACTACTATATTATCATTTTTTATATTAAAAATGTCGTGGCCTAATGCATATTCATTTTTAAATCCAAACATGTTCCCTAATGTTGGCATAACATCATACATTCCCATTACATAAGAAACTTTTTTTGGTTCAGCATTTTTGCTCCAAATAATAAGTGGAACTTTTCTATTCAATTCATAGCTATAATTATCGAACACTTTATAATTCTCACTCGTTTCATCTAATATGCCGTCTGTTTCTATATCATAATTATAAAATTTTTGATAATCCTCTAGTGGCAGTCTTGCATCATGATCACCATATAATACTATTACCGTATTATCTAACATTCCATTTTCTTCAAGTGAATCAAAAAACTCTCCTAAGCATTTATCTGCATAATGAACCGATTTTAAGTAATTACCTAATTTAGTTCCTTCTAAATAAGGATAATTAACACCATCTACAGTCATACTTACATCAAACTCTCCATATTTTTCTAAATCAGAAAAAGGTGTATGATTGGTAAGCATAATAAACGTTCCATAATATTTTTCATGTTCTTGTGAAATTAGCTTTAATTTTTCAACGGATTGTTTAAAAAATGAATGATCAGATAATCCTAATCCTATTGTTTCATCAATATCAAATTCACTTTTTGCGTAAAAGTGTTCATATCCAAGAGTTTGATGCATTATTCTTCTATTCCAATAATCAGAATTATTTCCATGCATAGAGAAAGTATAATATCCCATATCTTTTAGTAATTGTGGCATAGAGATGTAAGTTCTATCAAAATAATTTCCAAATGCAGTTCCTGTATTAGATGGCATTAAAGAAGTTGCTAAAGTAAATTCTGTATCACTACTTGTACCAACACTAACTTGCGAATAGAAATTATCGAAATATAAGCCTTGATTAGCTAATTTATTTAAATTAGGAGTAACCTCTTTTCCATTAATTTTTAATCCTATTACAAAATTCTGAATACTCTCAGCATGTATTCCAATTATATTTTTTCCCTTATATATATTCGTATACCCATTTGTACTGTTATAAGTTTTTTTGCTCTCATAATACTCTGAAAATTTCTTTTGCGCCTCATCATAACCAAATAACGAAGTTATCTTTGGCTCAATGCTTTTCACAAAATCATTTATATGATATATATATATCCCATATTTATTAACAATATACTCTCTATTCCATTGCTTTACAAGTCTTCCAACATCCGTAGAAGTTAATGTTAAACAAAACATTAAAAAACAAATAAAGCTACATAAAATAATTTTTGATGCTTTTGTTTTATTTGCTCTTATTCCTTTATGCTTTTTGCTATTTTTAATGAATAGTAAAATCAAAATTGCAAATAGTATTATATAAATAATATCTCGTATTTTTATTACATTTTCAACAACTGCATCTCCCACTTGAAATATAAATTTTGTTGTTGATAGAAGTGAAATAGATGCGAATGATGTATAAAATGTATAGTATGCAGAATTTATTGTACAAAGTAACATAAGCACAAAGCTTATTATTATATAATATATAACTTGTCTTTTTGTTTTCATAAAGTATCCAATTCCACCTAATAATAGTAATAAAGATAAGTCTGCAATAAACGGTGAAAATAAAAACATTGAATTAATTCCCATTGTAAACGTTCTAATAAGAATCCCATTTAACAGATTAATCAAAACAAAAGTACAAAAATATCCATTATTTATTACAAATGTTTTACATTCTTTAAATAGTTTTTTTAAATAGTTTATTGGATCATTTTTTATATTTATTACTTCTTCTTTTAGTTTTTTAGCATTTGATGTGATTTTTCTTTTAATTTTAAATTTTTTCATAACAAAACACCTTCATACGTATTATAGCATTTTCTATTTTTTTTTCAAGGAAAAAGAAAAGAGTACAATTGTACTCAGTCCATTATTTTTCTTCAGTTAATAATATTTCATATTTACTTACATTTAATGCCATTCCTAATACAAACAAATAACATAATAAATATAACCATAAAACCAATATTAATATACTTGAAATACTTCCATAAAAAGTATTATAATTAGTAAAATTTTCTACATACCATGAATATAGCCTAGTTAGAAATACCCAACTTATACTGGTAAAAAGAGATCCATAAGTTACATTATTCCTATTTATTTTTTTATCAGGAGCCATTATATATATTATTTTTATAAGCCAGTAAATAAAGATAATAGATAGTGGATACTTTAATATATTATAAAATAATAACATAGTATTTTTTATTGTAGATGCACCATTGAGTTCATCTATTAATTTAAATATCATATCTCCAAATACAGGAACAAAAAGTATAAACATTAATAATATTAATACAACTAGCATCATTAAAAATGCTTTACTTCTTCTTCTAATATAATTAGTATCTTTTATTTTATATATCTGATTAGAAGCTATAATCATTGAGTGTGTACCATTCGATGCCAATAAAACAGAACTAAAAAAGAATATTATAAAATTAAAATTAAAATCTATTTTTACTGCTATTGCTTCTAGTAAATTTGCTGTACCGTTTGGCAAATATGTATTTAACACATCAGAAATTGACCCATATGGTAAATTAAGCAATGAAATTAAACTACCTATTATGGATATTAGAGGAATTAGTGCAATGAAAAAGAAAAATGCAATTCCTCCAGGCAAAACTCTCATTTCCGGCCTAAAAATGTTAAATAATAACCTATCTTTAAAAGCTTTTATTCTTCTTTTTATACTTGACACTACTTATACTCCTCTTTATTTGTTTTCATATCCAGTGTTGCTTCATTTATTGCATCATCTATTGTTTTTATATCATCTATTATCATACTATAACCTATTGCAGCACCAAATCCATGAGGTAAATTCTTCATTTCTTTTGACAATTTTTTTACATATGTTGATATCTGTTGCTCACTATACCCCATTAAATATATTAAGAACTCATTTCCATCAATCCTAATTATTTCGCTTTTTTCAAGTTGTGTATTTAGAAGCATGCTGGCAGCTTTTACTATCAATTTATCACCAGCTTCGTAACCATAATTCTCATTTACATAGTTTACACTATTTAAATCAATTATTATTATTGATTGTGGATATTTTTTATTTTTAGACCAATTCTTTATATTTAAATTTAAATAATTCCTATTTTTTAATGAAGTTAACATATCAGTATATTTTTTTCTTTCTTCTTTTTTTACTTTATTTAATGTTTTCTTCTTTTTGAATACTGAATATAAAACTATTAATGCAATTATCGGTATTAATATTAATATTAATAATATTATATATAGTTCTTCAAATGATGCTTTAGTAAGCACATTTATATTTAAACTATTTAAACCACTATTTCTATAATTGTAGTATGAATTTGTACTTATTATATAATTAAATAAATTGTAAAAATCGCTATTACTGTCTGACACCATAAAATAGTAATCATTAGTCATTATGTCAGTATACAATAATTCGTAATCTTTAAATTTTGAGTTTCTATAATAATTATAAACCTCATTATCTACTATTAATAATTTATTCTTTGACTTTTTTAACATTTGTTTTATATTTTCATATTTTGATATATTTGCCTTGCTATTATCTTTAAAATAATTATAAAGTGCTGTATTTTCAATTATTGATATTTTTTTTCCTTTCAAGCTTTCAAATGAATTAACTACATAATTATCTTCTAAATTTGATAAAACTGCATATTTTTCTATATAAGTTGAATTCGTTTTAGTATAGCCATCTACATCCGTTCCATAGTAATTAAAGAATATATCTATATCACCATTATCTATAGCAGCCTTCAAGTCTTTATAACTGTTAAATTCTCTAAATTCAAATTCAATTCCACTAAGTCTAGATATCCTATTTATATATTCAGCTGAGATTCCTGCAAAATTATCTTTAATCAATGCTTCATATGGATAATTTTCAACAAAACCATATATATATGTTTTAGATAATATATCAGCCTTTGTTTTGTCATTTATATTATTTTTTTCTACATAATAATTTAACAAATTTTTGTTATAAGTATCTACAAAATTATTATTTTTCCAATTTATAAAAAATTTCTTTACTACCTCACTTAATTCATTCTTAGTATCATTTAATGATAAAACAATTTTATTACTCATTTCTGTAAATGCATAATTAATTTTATAAGATGGGTTTCCTATTGAAAAATCAAGATACATTATGTTTGGAACAATAACCATATCAACATTTGAACTGTCAAGTGCACTAAATAATTTTGATGCGTTGTCATAAGTTTTGTAAGTTAGACTATTACCATTTTTTAAGTAATAGCTTATATCGCTTACATCATTATGTAACACTCCTAATGTTAAATCTTCAAAATCACTTATTTCATTTATTTTTCTTTCATTATTACCTATTGCGACATATATGTCTTCATTTAAAAACAAATCATTATCAGTTATTTCACTATAATCTTTAACTATTTTAAATTTATAATCATTACTATTTGTAATAGAATCTCTATAATACGGAATTGTATTGAAAGTTAAATTTGTTGCCTCTTCAAGAGATGAAACAAATGAATTAAAAACATCATTATATATTGGATAATCATTTATTACCTCTATATTTTGTACAGTATTTTTATTATTATCTAGCCATTTTCTTTGTGATGAAGTAAAGGAATTTGAATCTTCTTTATTAAAGTAAATATAAAGTCCTATAAATAACACAATTGCTATTATTATTGGTATAAGTATATATGTTTTTTTATTCACTTTCATTTTTTGTTTCAACCTTTCTGTCTTTTGTCCAAGATATACTTGTACTTTCTTTTTGTTTATATCCTATAATTGGAAAATTATTTTGCTCTTCGCTATCTTTTTTTATAAATATTTGTATAGAATAATATTTTATTTGTTGTTCAGATAGTTCTTTATAAGATGATTCCCCTATTTTTTTAGCTTCATTTATTGATAATTCATCCAAAACTGTAATTATTATATTTAAAGTCCTTCCCGAAACATTCGTACTAGTTTCTTTAACATTTTTATTTTCTTTAATACTAGTTTCCATTTTTGACATTAAATCGCTACTTATTTCTACTTCCTCTATACCATCAAGTCTATCTCCGTATACTGGTTTCCCACTATTTGAAAAAAATAAGCCGTATGCAAAATATAAACCAATTGTTATTACAATAAATAATATTATAACAAATACGGTAATTTTATTTTTTTTAATAAACTCCATTTTATCACTCCTTGTATAATCATTATACAATAATATAATAAAATAAGCAAAAAAAAATGCCTAAAAAATTAGGCAATTACTTAATCACACCTTGTGATATTATTATTATCTACATATAAGTATTAATTATACCTATAATCTATTAATCTATAAATAAATATTTTTTTATAATTTCGACTGACAAATAATAATTATAAGTGTTACAATTATAGTGTAATTAATTAGGAGGTATTATGGAAAAAGATAATTTAAAACTAGTTGTATTGCCAAATATAGAAGAATTTGGCTCAAGAGTTAATGAACATTTAAAAATAATAAGAAATAATAAGTTTGATGGATATATGACTTCATTTTCACTAGATAGATTTTCTAATAGTGAAGGAAAAGCATATAAACTTAAAGATATTAGTGGAAAGGATATTTATGTTTTAACTGATGTAGGTAATTACGGTGAAACATATAAGATGTTTGGATTTATTAATCATAAGAGCTATGATGACCATTATCAAGACACAAAAAGAATTATATCCGCGCTTTGTGGTCAGACAGAGAGATTAACTGTAATAATGCCTCTATTATATGCATCTAGACAACACAAAAGAAGAGGAAATGAATCGTTGGACTGTGCTATGGCTTTACAAGAATTACAAAATATAGGTGTTGATAGAGTAATTACTTTTGACGTACATGATCCAACTGTACAGTCAGCTATACCTGGAACTCACTTTGTTAACTTATATCCTACATACTCTATTGTAAAGGAGTTAATAGCTAAAGAGAATTTAGATATAAATAACATTATTGCGATAAGTCCTGACAATGGAGCTATGGAAAGGGCTATGTACTATGCCGATTTTCTTGCATGCGATGTTGGAATGTTTCATAAAAGACGAGATTTTTCAAAAATTGTTAATGGAAAAAGTCCTATTGTAGAACATGTTTATCTTGGTAGAGAAGTTAAAGGAAAAGATGCTTTAATAGTTGATGATATGATTGCGTCTGGTTCATCTATGTTAGACGTTGCTAAAGAAATGAAAGATAGAGGGGCAAAAAATGTTTACTTAACTACTACATTTGCGTTATTTAGTGACGGGGCCGATTCAGTAAAAAAATTTATAAAAGCCCACGATGAAGGTTTATTTAACAAACTGTATACAACTAATCTTTCCTATATTCCTGATTATATTAAAAATTTAGAATGGATACAAATTGTAGATTGTTCAAAATATTTGGCTAAAATAATTGATAGATTTAATAAAAAAGAAGAAATAGAAGACTTAACGAATGGAAGTAGCAAAGAAAAAATAATGACTCTTATAAAGGATAGAAAATCAACTTCAACATAATGAAGTTTTTTTTTTTGCATATTATTAAATATGAATGCAACTAATATAGGCTTTATAAAATTATTAGAAAATCAAAAAAAAATTAGAATTTTATTTGTAATACTTAATATTTTTGCTTGGTTTGCTGATAATAGAGTTGAACAAAATATTGATAATAATAACAGTAGTGATGATAATTTGTCTAAACAAATATATATTTGTATTATCGTTATTTCACTTATCGTAAATATATATTATTTATATGTTAATAGTACTCAACATGAAGCTTCATTAAATGATGATAAACAGAACTATAGAGAAGCTGCAATAATACTAACAATTATAGCTTTAATAATTTTCCTATATGTTGAAATAATTGATCCATCTAAATCATTAGATGAAAGCATTATTAATTAGCAATCATTGTTGACAAGTGCTAAAATTAGTGCTATTATACTTTTTGGGAGGAAAAATATTATGAAAAAAAAGGAATTTAAAGCAGAATCAAAAAAATTGATGGATTTAATGATTAATTCTATATATACAAACAAGGAAATATTTTTAAGAGAAATAATATCCAATGCTAGTGATGCAATTGATAAACTATATTATAATTCTCTTACTAATACGAGTATTAAAATAAATCATAAAAATTTGGAAATTAATATTAAAATTGATAAAGATCATAAAACTCTAACAATTTCTGACAATGGAATTGGTATGTCTAAAGAAGAACTTGAATCCAATTTAGGTACAATTGCAAAAAGTGGTTCTTTATCATTTAAAGAAGAAAATGAAAAGAAAAAAGATATTGATATAATTGGTCAATTTGGTGTTGGTTTTTACTCTTCTTTTATGGTAAGTGATAAAGTTGAAGTAATTAGTCGTTCATATGGAAGTGATGAAGCATACATTTGGACTTCTGAGGGAATAGATGGATACACAATTGAAAAAACATCAAAGGATACATATGGTACTGATGTAATATTACATATAAAAGATAATTGTGAAGAATATGAATATGAAAAATATTTAGATAGCTACGAGATACAATCTTTAATAAAAAAATACTCTGATTACATAACTTATCCTATTAAGATGGAGGTTGAACATTCGCATTTAAAACCAAAAGATAATGAAAATGATAAAGATGAATACGAAACTGTAAAAGAAATTGAAACTATTAATTCACTAATCCCTATATGGAAGAGAGATAAAAAGAAAATCAAAGAGGAAGAATATAATACTTTTTATTCTGATAAATTTAATGACTATGAAAAGCCACTTAAATATGTACATACTTCAGTAGAAGGATTAGTAAGTTATAATTCAATTCTTTATATACCATCTCATGCATCCTTTGATTACTATTCAAAGGATTTTGAAAAAGGATTGCAATTATACTCTAATGGTGTACTTATAATGGAAAAATGTAGCGATTTATTGCCAGATTATTTTAGTTTTATTAAAGGTGTAGTTGATAGCCCAGATTTATCATTAAACATTTCAAGAGAAACTTTACAACAAAGCAAAACATTAAAGACTATTGCATCTAATATTGAGAAAAAAATTAAATCTACTCTTGAAGAAATGATAAATAAGGATAGAGAAAAATATGAAGAATTCTATAAAGCTTTTGGAATGCAGTTAAAATTTGGCATATATAATAATTTCGGCATTGATAAAGAAAAATTACAAGATTTGTTACTCTTTTATTCATCAAACAAAAAGAAATTAATTACTTTAAAAGAATATATCAAAGATATAAAAAATGAACAAAATAGTATTTATTATGCATGTGGTGAAACAATAGATAAAATTGATATGCTACCTCAAGTTGAATCTGTAAAAGAAAAGGGATATGACATTTTATATCTAACGGAATATGTTGATGAATTTGCATTGAAAACTATTATGAACTATGATAATAAAAATTTCTTAAATGTTTGCACTGATACAATAAATTTAGATTCTGATGAAGAAAAAGAAGCAATTAAAAATGCCAATATAGAATGCAAAGAAATTTTTGATTTAATGAAATCAAGTATAGATAACGTAAAAGAAGTAAGATTTACAAATAAGCTTAAAAAACATCCAGTATGTTTGACAAGCGAAGGAGATATTTCTATTGAAATGGAAAAAGTAATTAATTCAATGCCTACTGATGAAAAAATTAAGGCATCTACCATACTAGAGATAAATGTAAATCATCCTATTGCTGAAAAAATTAAAAAATTATACAAAGAAAATAAAGATGAATTAAAAAAATATAGTAAAATACTATACAGTCAGGCTAGACTTATTGAAGGACTAAGCATAGAAAATCCCACAGAAATTAGTAGTTTGATTTGTGATTATTTATCAAAATAAAGACGATTATTCGTCTTTTTTATATTTTCGGTTCATTATTTTCAATTATTTTGATTGACAATATATTTATTTTATTCCACTTTTTATACTTCTTTCATATAAATGTATTAGGGAGGATTTTAAATGGACAATTATTCAAGAGCTGTTAAGGGGGTTGTTATTGATGCTGGTCATGGAGGTAATGATCCAGGCGCAGTTAATGGAAATATTTATGAAAAAGATTTTACTTTAGAAGTAGCAAAATATATTTATGATAGATTAAATCAATTAGGAATACCCGCAGCAATTACAAGAACAACTGATGAAACATTAAATAGAGATGAAAGAGTTAGTCGAATATTAAATGCATTTGGAAATGATCCAAACGTTATAGTTTTGTCAAATCATATTAATGCAGGAGG
>JAQXRJ010000026.1 GCA_029218465.1 bacterium
ATTTAAAAAATTTTTCATATTAAATTGACTTTTATAAAATATAATATTATTATTAAGTTGCATGATGGTAAACATCATGTATATATTTGAAGGCACTTACGATTCTTAATGTAAGTGCATATTCAACCAAAACCCCCTGAAGGAGCCTTATGGCTCCATTTTTGTTTTGAAAAAGTTAAAAAAGTTTAAGTTTAGAATGTAAAAATTTATAAGCGTTTACTTAGATTTAATCTCTTACAAGAAATTTGGTATCTGTTTTTTTAAAAATAAACTAAAATACCACATTCGATTGATGTTTGTGGTAAATTGTTAAAATTTTATTAAATGATGATAAGATACAGAAATTATTGTGATATACTATATGTACTGATAAGAAGGTGAAGTACATGGATAATAATTCTAAAAATTTAAGTTCTTTAAGACCTATGATGAATATATCAGAAATGGTTCCATATTTAAAACAAAAAAATATAAAATTTAATTTAATTTCTGAAGATGATGCGGAAACTTATTTAAAATACAATAATAATTATTATAATGTAACTGCATATAAACATAATTTTCAAAAATACCCATCTCCTGCTGGAAAATATGAAGGACTATATCAAGATTTAGATTTTGCATATTTAAAAGATTTGGCAATTATTGATCATAGAATCAGATTATTATTGTTTAAAATGATAATTGATATTGAACATTATTTAAAAATAAAAATATTAAATACAATAGAGGAAATCGAAGATGAGGATGGATATAGAATAGTTAATTTATATTTGGAAAAAGATTTCAATGATGAAAAGTTTCCTAAAAGAGTTCATAATAGTATTTTTAAAAAAGTAGGTAATGAATATTATCAAAAAATATTTTCTAAATATGATGTTGATAAAGATAAAAAGTTAGAAAATATACCAGCATGGGAATTTCTTGAAATTATTACATTTGGTGAATTAGTTAATTTCTATGATTTTTACACTAAGGAATATAATTTAGTGGATGAGAATAGAGATGTATATATATTAAGAGATATTGTGAAATTAAGAAATGCTGTTGCACATAATACATGTGTATTAAGTGAATTAAATAAGAAAGATAATGCTTATCCAGCATCATATAAAATTGTACAATATTTAAAAGATTGTAATATAGGAAAAGTAACAAGAAATAATAAACTTAGTAATTCAAGAATTAGACAAATTACATATACGCTTTATATGTTTAATGAAATAGTAACAAGTGATGGTATAAAAGAAAATGTAAATAAAGAAATAAATAAATTATTTTTTGATAGAATAATTTTACACAAAGAATATTATAATAATAATGAACTATTAAAATCAATATATTCATATTTCAAAAATATAATTGAAAAAAATTATGTTAATATTGATAAATGTATAATTGTAAATGATGTGAGACTAATTTTCTAAAAAAAATTAAAGCAGTATGATATGATTAAAATGTTAATTGTTGAGTGCTGTTTTTATTTATTTAATTTAGATAATTCATTTCTTATTTCTAATGGTGTTTTCCAATTTAGAATTTGCATAGGAATATTGTTTGACCTTTTTAAATAACTCTTCATTTGAATTAACAAATGATCATAGGAATAGAATTTTAGAAATTGGTAAAATCTTTGTTGATCGTTTCTATGACTTCGTTCAACTTTTCCATTATGTCTAGGTGTTCTCGGTCTTATTAATTTATGTTCAATATTTAATGAATTACAAAGAACATCAAATGGATGAATTCTTTCAGTTTTCTTGATATGGGTGAATTCACCACCATTATCAGTTTGAATTATTTTAGGTTTATATCCAAAGTAAACAATAGCTCTTTTAACAAAATCAATAGTTGAATAAGAGGATTGTTCTTTATATGGATATATAAACCTTTCTCTAGAAGCTTCATCTATAATTGTGTATTGGAAAAACTTTTGACCATCAGTTCCAGAATAACAATTTTTAGGAACATATTTAACGTCTAATTGCCATTTAATACCTAATTCTTTAGGAGTATCATATGGTTTAGGAATATATTTCTTATGTTGTTCTTTATTAACAAAATAGCCAAGCTTTCTCATAACTCTAAATAATGAACAAGCATGACGAGAATAACCTTTATCAGTTCTTAATTTACCATATAACTCAGGAAGAGTTATATTTGGATTGCGACGCATATAATCTCTAATCCATTTTAATTCTTCATCGGTATGGGCATTAGGGTGTTTAGATAAAGGTTTATGTGATTTATTTAATAAAGATTCTTTAGTGCCATCAAATAATTTATTCCATCTCATTAGAGATGCTTTAGAGATTTTATAACGTCTACATACGAATTTAGTAGACTTAGTTTGTCTATATAGTTTAACAGAATAATATTTAGTATTTAAATCATGTGGTAAATAACGTTGAGAATGTGATATAATTGTCATAGCGATTAAATCCTTTCTTAAATGTTTTCTAACAATTACATTTTATCATGGATTAATCGCTTTTAAAATGTATAGACGGTCTCACATCAATTGTAACACTACAAAAAAAATTATGTTAATATTGATAAATAGTTTGACATAAACATATATTTTATGATATATTGTTTATGCAAGAAAAAAACGTTAAATCGTTTTTGCAAGGGCACTATCTAACGGTGGAGCCCTATTTTTATGCATAAAATTAAATTTTCTAGATACCAAAATTAGATACTAAATGCAAAAAATAAAAGTATTTTAATAAACTTTAGAAAATTTATATAAAAGAAAAAACCTTATTTTGTAAGACTTTAACTAATTATTAAATTGTTACGAACTGATAATAATATTTCCCCCTGAAGAGATGCCGAAAGGCGTCTTATTTTTTGTGTAAAGCTAGTCTTTATAAGGCTTTGTGAGTTTTTATTACTTACAGCTGTATTGTATTAGATACAAATTAGACATCTTGGATACAAATACTATTTTTTTAGTAATAACGATTTTTCGTATTATAAATGTGTTATAATAAAAATTATAAATAAATTCTTTCTTTTTTTAAAAGATTATTATATAATTAAATAGAGGTGAGTAAGGTATGTTTATAGCAATTATAGCAATATTAGTTTTATTAGTTGTTTATGTTGCAAGTATTTATAATAAACTTGTTAAGGAAAGAAATAAAGTTAAAGATCAATGGTCTCAGATTGATGTTCAGCTAAAAAGAAGAGTTGATTTAATACCTAATTTAGTTGAAACAGTTAAAGGATATGCTAAACATGAAAAGAATACTTTTAAAGAAGTTATTGAAGCAAGAAATAAGTTCAATACGGCAGGAAGTGTTCAAGATGAGATTGATGCAAATAATCAAATAACTCAAGCATTAAATAAGTTGTTTGCACTTAGTGAGTCTTATCCAGAGCTAAAAGCTAACGAAAACTTTTTAAGCTTGCAAAGTGACTTAAAAGAAGTTGAAGAAAAAATTTCTTATGCTAGACAATTTTATAATGATACAGTTTTATCTTATAATAACGTAGTTGAATTATTTCCTTCAAATATTATTGCAAATATGTTTGGATTTAAAATCATGGAATTCTTTAAACTTGATAGTGAAGAAGAAAGAAAAGCACCAAAAGTAGAATTTTAAATTAAGCACAAAAGTGCTTTTTTCTTTTTTGAATATTGTTTTTATACAATAAATTTAGTAAAATTGTTGTAGGTTGTTTAATAATTAGGAGAGATGATTATGGATAATGAAAACATTAGTATTTTAGATAGATATGGTGAGGATTATACAAAAAAAGAATATGTAACAAATCCAGCAATAGGAAGAGATGAAGAAATAAAAGAATTACTGCTTGTTTTATTAACTCCTGAAAAATCTGCAGTATTAATTGGTAAACCTGGTGTTGGTAAAACCGCAATTGTTGAAGGGCTTGCTTATAAAATTATTAATAATGATGTTCCTGATTTATTAAAGGGATATACTATTATAAATATTAAAACAGCTTCTTTGCTTGGAGCACTTCCAAACGGTGAAAGTAAAGTACAACTTCTTATTGAGGAATTGAAAGAAAAGGAAAAAATTATTCTTTTTATAGATGAAATACATATGCTTATTGGTGCAACGGATACTTCTTCAGTTGACTTTGCAAACATATTTAAGGAAGGTTTAGGAAGAGGAAGTATAAAGGTTGTTGGAGCAACTACTACTGAAGAGTATGAAAGATATATATTAAGAGATAAAGCTTTTACTAGAAGATTTCAGAAAATTGAAGTTCTTGAACCTACAAGAGAAGAAACTATTGAAATTTTAATGGGAACTTTACCTAAAATTGAAAAGTCAACAGGAGTCACGATGAAATACACTAATTTTATTAAAGAAGAAATAATGGCTTTTATTGTTGATTTAACTAGTGAATATAAAAGAGTTTTTGAAATAGGTTCAAGGTATCCCGATGTTTCTTTAACACTTTTAAAGCAAGCATTTTCTTATGCTATGTTTGACAATACTAAAGAAGTAAATATATTTCATGTTCAAAGAGCAATAGAAAATAGTAAAAATGTTTATCCTGATGTATTAAAAAAGGAAATTCCTAAGTTTTTAGAAAAATTTAAAGACATAATAAATGAAGAGAAAAATGTAAATATTACATGGGATAAAAATGTAAATAATAATTTAGAGTCAAATGACAATATTACTGTTGAATCTACGAAAAATTTAAAAAATGATATTGACTACTCAAAGTATAATGCTCCTATAAAAAAACAAGAATTTGACCTTGATTTAGACAATAAAATAGATGATGATGACTATTATTTGTATGAATAAAAGTGGATTTTATGAATGATTTAAAAAAATGTAAACTTTGCCCTAGAAATTGTAAAGTAAATAGATATAAAAATAAAGGTTTTTGTAAAGCTAATAATAAATTAAAAGTTGCTTTAGCAAGTATGCACAATTGGGAAGAACCCTGCATTTCTGGTGACAATGGTAGTGGTACAATATTCTTTTCTTATTGTAATTTAAGATGTGTTTACTGTCAGAATTATGAAATTTCAAACGGAGGATATGGAAAATATATTTCTATAAAAAGATTTTCTCATATTTGTCTAGAACTTCAAAAAAAGAAAGTTAATAACATTAATTTGGTAACACCAACACATTATGTTAGTCAAATAATAAAGGGAATTAAACTAGCAAAAGAAAAAGGTCTTTCTATTCCCATTGTTTATAATACAAGTGGTTATGAATCAATAGAAACTATAAAGAAACTTAATAACATAATTGATATTTATTTAACTGATTTTAAATATTATAATGATGAATACGCAAGCAAGTATTCTAATGTTTCCGATTATGTTCTTACCGTAAAAGCTGCAATAAGACAAATGTATAGTCAAATTGGGAATCCAGAATTTAATTATGAAGGTATAATGAATAAGGGCATTATTGTAAGAATTCTTCTTTTGCCAGGACTCTTAGATGATGCAAAAAAAATTATAAAGTATTTATATTCTACTTATGGTGATAATATATATATTAGTATTATGAATCAATATACTCCTGTTAGAGAAACAAAATATCCTGAATTAAATCAAAAGGTAAATGAATCAGATTATGAAGAACTAATTGACTATGCTTATAATCTAGGTGTAAGATGTGCTTTTGTCCAGGAAAATGGTACTGTAAGTGAAAGTTTCATTCCAAAATTTGATAAACGAGGTGTGTAAAATGTCAAAAAAAGAGAAATTAGATATTTTATATGAAGATAAAAATATAATTGTAGTTAATAAACCTAGTGGTCTTTTATGTATTTCTTCAAAAAAAGTTAAAGAAAATACTTTGTACTACAAGGTTTCTAATTATGTAAAAAAGAAAAATAAAAACAATAAAATATTTATCGTTCACAGGTTAGATAAAGATACGAGCGGAATAGTTGTTTTTTCTAAGAGTCAAAGTTTAAAATCAACCTTACAAAATGGTTGGGAAAAATATGCAAAAGAAAGAAGATATGTTGCAATTGTAGAAGGTGTACCTCAAAAAAATCATTCTACTTTAAAATCATTATTAAAAGAAACTTCTACGTTTAAAGTGTATTCATCATCAACTGGAAAGCTGGCGATAACTAAGTACAGAGTGATTTCTAGTAATAATAATTTATCTCTTCTTGATATAGAGATTAAAACTGGAAGAAAAAATCAAATAAGAGTTCAATTATCTGATATAGGAAATCCGATAATTGGAGATAAAAAATACAATTCTAAAGTGAATCCAATTGGAAGATTAGGACTTCATGCTAATAAATTAGTATTAATTAATCCAATTACTAATAAGAGAATGGTATTTGAGTGTGATTTACCTAATGGTTTTGTAAAACTATTTAATTAAAAAACTAGTATTTGAAGCAAATCTTAAATAGTTCACTTCATTAACTAGTTTTTTTTATTTCATCTATATAATTATTTACTTTTGTTGCCCAAGAAGAGCTTCCAGCATATTTTTTTTGCATTAATTCAGGAGTATTTAAACCTTTTGAATAATAGTTTTGTGATAAATTATCAATAAATTTTTTAATACCACTATCAAGTGAGTTATATTTTTTATATTCTCCATTGCATTTAGGTGATCCCTTTACTCCACCTACATTGTTGCATTTTTTTACTAAGTTGCTACAAGTCCATTTGCAACCGGTTTCATGTAAAATTATTGCTGTTGCAACTATCGGATCTACATTTTTTTCTAATGAATATGTTGCAATTAATTCGCCTTTACCAGAGATGGTTGAGTTAAGAGAACTGTTAATCATTGTAATTAATTCACTCATAGTCATATTCTCATACACAAGCTTATTTAATTCATATTCTTCCTTAATTTTATCTACATTGTAATTATTAACATCAACATATGAACTTGCAAAATTATCTGCGATAGATTTAGTTATTACGGTAGTATTATTTTCTTTTTTTTCTACTGGTTTAAATAAAAGAATTATAATCATTGAAAATGTTAATCCAATAACTAAAATAGTTCCTTTAAGTATTGATTTCAATATATGTTCACCTCAAATAATTTTTTTGTCACGGTCTTTATTCTAACATATTTAATTTTTTTGGTCAATTTGACAAATTTTTATTATTATGTTATGTGTTGCTTTTCTTTTTCTTTTAAGTTAAAATCATTATTGGATTTGAGGTGTTTGTATGATTCAATTAAATAATGTTACATTAAAGTTTGGCAAAAGAACTTTATTTGAAGATGTTAATATTAAATTTATAAATGGTAATTGTTATGGACTTATAGGTGCAAATGGTGCAGGTAAATCTACATTTTTAAAATTATTATCTGGTGAGATTGAAACAACTCATGGTGAAATATCTATTACTAAAGGGGAAAGAATAGCTGTATTGCAACAAGATCATAATAAGTATAATGATGAAAGAGTTATTGATACAGTAATTATGGGAAATTCTAGACTTTATCAAATAATGAAAGAAAAAGAAGAATTATATTCTCATACTGAATTTACTGACGAAGATGGTATAAGACTAGGTAATTTAGAAGCAGAATTTGCTGAAGCGAATGGATGGGAGGCAGAAAGTGATGCCGCCGAACTTTTAGGAAATTTGGGAGTTGATGTATCGTTTCACTATGAATTAATGAAAGATCTTCCTAACAATAAAAAGGTAAAAGTATTATTAGCTCAAGCTTTATTTGGAAACCCTGATATACTTTTACTTGATGAACCTACAAATGATTTAGATATTAGTGCAATTAATTGGCTTGAAGAATTCTTGATTAATTTTAATAATACTGTAATAGTTGTATCGCATGATAGACATTTTTTAAATAAAGTATGTACTCATATTGCTGATATTGATTATAATAAGATAAAACTATATATTGGTAATTATGACTTTTGGTATCAGTCTAGTGAGTTGGCACTTAAGCAAATGAAAGAATCTAATAAGAAAAAAGAAGATAAAATTAAAGAATTACAGTTATTTATTCAAAGATTCTCTGCAAATGCATCTAAATCTAAGCAAGCAACATCAAGAAAAAAAATGTTGGAAAAAATAGAACTTGATGAGATTGTACCATCATCAAGAAAATATCCATATATAGATTTTAAAATAGAAAGACCAAGTGGAAATGAAATATTAACTGTTAAAAATATTTCAAAAACTGTTGACGGAAAGAAAATACTAAACAATATAAATTTTACAGTTTTAAGAGGAGATAAAATTGCTTTTGTAGGAGATAATAATATAGCTAAAACGTTATTATTTAAAATTATTTGTGGTGAGGAAAAACCTGATAGTGGAGAAATAATCTTTGGAAAAACTATAAAAACGTCCTATTATCCTCAAGATAATACAGATTATTTTAAAAGTGATAAGTCTATTTTAGAATGGATTAGCAGTTTTTATAATATAGATGATGAAACAGTATTAAGGGGCTTTTTAGGAAGAATGTTATTCTCTAAAGAAGATGTTTTTAAAAAGGTTTCTGTTTTATCAGGAGGTGAAAGGGCAAGGTGCATGTTATCTAAATGTATGTTGGATAATCCTAACTTTTTAATATTAGATGAACCTACAAATCATTTGGATCTAGAAAGTATTACTTCACTTAATAACGGTCTTACTAAATTTAATGGTGAAATGTTGTTCTCTTCGAAAGATCATGAATTTACACAAACTATTGCAAATAGAATAATAGAAATAAAAGAAAGTGGAATAATTGACAGAAAAACAACATATGATGATTATTTAGAAAGTAAAAATAGTTAAACAAATTAATAATAAAAAAATAGCTTCATATAATATTATGGAGGTATTATTATGAATAATATTACTGTAACAGAGCTTAGAAATCTAATTCCCAGAGTTAAGATAATAGATATTAGAGACAATTATGAATATAATTTGGGTAATATTCCTACATCAAAGAATATTCCCAAAAACTTTTTAGTTACTAATCCAAATTTGTATTTAAATCAAGAGGATACATATTATGTTTATTGTCAATATGGTAATTCAAGTGGCAAAGTCTGTAATAAGTTGAACGAACAAGGATATAAAGTTATTAATGTATTAGGTGGTTATAACGAATATAAAAACATATAGTTACTTAATAAAACCATTTTGTACTAATTTTGTTTCAGTAACAATTAGAAATGAGTCTTTATCATGTGAAATAACAATATTTCTCAAATGATTTAGGCTTTTATTTTTTATTTCAATGAATAACATATATTTTTCTTTTTCATCTTTTCCATTTACTTTAATAACAGATACTCCATATCCATGTTTTCTTATTATATTAACTAAATTATATTTAGAAGTAATTATTTGAATGCTTAGATTTCCTTCAATAAATTTATTTGATAATATTGAGCCAATGTATGTCCCTGTAGCAAATCCTAATGAATAAGATGTCGCAATCCATATACTTTCTATATCTGTATTAAGTGCTTCTCTTACAATAATAAACCATACAAAAACTTCTAAAAAACCAATTATACTTGCATATAAGGATTTTCCTTTAACAGTTATTATTGTTCTAAAGGTACCTAAAGATACATCAATTATTCTTACGAAAAATATTTTTAAACATAATAGTAATAAACTCATGAATATCACCAACAATATTATGTGTAAATGTTCATTTATTATGTTTAAAAATATAAACTTTTGTATTATAATAAATAATGAAAGGTGAGAATAATGATAGATATAATTCAAGATTTTGTTAATAATACGGTTATTTACTTACAACAATTTGGAATATTATTTGGATGTTTTATAGTAATTCTTGAATCTATTATACCAGCTTTGCCACTTGGTGTATTTATTGCTTTTAATATTATGGCTTTTGGAAATGTAGTTGGTTTTATAATATCTTGGATTTCAACTTGTTTTGGCTGTTGTTTATCTTTTTTTGTGTTTAGAAAATTCTTTTCAAAAAGAATTTATAAACATCCTAAATTGGTAAAAATAAATAATACTTTAAAAAAAATTAGTTTTACCAATCTAGTACTCATTATAGCTTTACCTTTTTCACCGGCTTTTTTAATAAACATTGCCTGTGGAATTTCAAAAACCAGTTTTAAGAAATATATATCAGCAATTCTACTTGGAAAGCTGTCAATAGTATATTTTTGGGGATTTATATCAAAAAGCTTTTTAGAGAGTATAACTGATATAAAAACAATGTGTATTTTAGTAATATTGTTATTAATTAGTTATATTGTATCTAAAATAGTAAACAGGAAATTAAATATTGAGTAGGAGTATTATATGGAGTATATTGTAATTGGATTATTAATTATTCTTATTATTTTGGTTGTTATTTTAATTATGAAATATAAAAATAATTATAGTAATGAAGCAAATATGACAGAAAGACTTGGTAGATTTGAAGTTAATATTAATAAAGAAATAAATGATTTTAAAAATGATTTAAGTAAAACTTTGTTTGAAGATTTTGAAAAGCTAAATAAGAATGTTGAATTTAGACTTAATGTTATAAATGATAAAGTTAATGAACGTCTTGATCAAAACTTTGAAAAAACAAATAAAACATTTACTAACGTCTTAGAAAGATTAAGTAAAATTGATGAAGCTCAAAAAAAAATAGAAGTTTTATCAAATGATATTGTATCATTACAAAGTATTTTAACTGATAAAAAAAGTAGAGGTATTTTTGGAGAAGTTAATTTAAAACACATACTTGTTAGTGTTTTTGGAGAAAAAAATGATAATATTTATAAGCTTCAATATACTTTGCCAAATTCTACCATTGTTGACTCTATTCTTTTCGCACCAGAACCGCTTGGTACAATTGCTATTGATTCTAAATTTCCTTTAGAAAACTATAGAATGATGGTGGATAAAAAAATTTCACAAGAAGATAGGCTTCGTTTTGAAAAAATGTTTAAAATGGATGTAAAAAAACATATAGATGCAATTGCTTCTAAATATATTATTGATGGTTTTACATCTAATCAAGCAATTATGTTTTTACCAGCTGAGGCTATTTTTGCAGAAATAAATGCATATCATCCGGATATAATTGAATATGCTTATAAAAAGAAAGTATGGATTACTTCACCAACAACATTAATATCAACTTTAACAGTAATTCAGATGATCATGAAAAATATTGAGAGAGATAAGTATACGTCTATTATTCATGATGAATTGAATAAATTAGGAATCGAATTTTCAAGATATAAAGATAGATGGGATAAACTTGCAAAAAGCATCCAAAATGTTAATAAAGATGTTGAAAGTGTTTATATAACAACAGAAAAAATATCTAAAAAGTTTGATATTATTAGTGGAGTAGAATTAGAAAAATTAGATATGAGGAGTGATAAAAATGAATAAAATTTTTTCGAGAGTCTTTATGTGGCTTTCAGTTGGACTTTTTGTTTCCTTTGGAGTTGGATTTTATGTTTCAACTAATGAAAACTTAATAGTAAACGTATTTGGTAAGTATTATGTGTTTTTAATATTACTTGAATTAGCTTGTGCTTTTGTTTTTTCTATATTTATTAAGAAACTGTCTAAGCCACTTACAATAATTCTATATTTGGTATATTCGTTCATAACTGGGCTAACATTGTCAAGCATTTTTTTAGTATATGAGATATATTCCATAGTATTTATATTTTTAATAGTAGGGATTATTTTTGCTATACTTTCTATATATGGATATAAAACAGACAAAGATATCACAAAAATATCAACATTATTAATGTTTGGCCTTATTGGTCTAGTTATTATGACATTTATTAACATATTTATTTTTAAAAGTAACTTGTTTGATATATTGCTAACCATTATAAGTATTGTTATATTTATGGGCTATATTATTTATGATATAAACGTTTTAAAAAGAAGACTATACGATATAGATGAAGATAAGCTTGCAGTATATGGTGCTTTTCAGCTTTATCTAGACTTTATTAATTTATTTTTTGATTTATTACGACTATTCGGAGATTCTAAAGATTAGAATCTTTTTTGAATATTTTTTTCTTATAAATACATAATATTATTGTAATTTAAATCATAAATTTTTATAGGTGGGAAAATGACTAGATTGTTTTTCTTCTTATTAGGATTTGGACTTTCAATAATAGGTTTTATGTATGTAGTTTTATATTTAAACTTAATTCCTATAGGGTATACATTTGTTGAATATCTAGATTTTATTATTAAACGGCCAGAATGTATTTTAGGATTTATAGGATTTATGATATTAAATGTTACTATATTTTATAAGGAGAAATTTTAATGGTATATATATATGATATTTTACTTAATTTCACAAATGGAAAATTATATGATTTTTTTGAATGGAATAAAACGGATAAATTAGAACATGTTAAGAAAATTCCGCTTTTTAGAGTTGAAAAAGGTATAATTAATAAATTTTGTTACTATGAAATAAAAGTAGATCAAAGTTTTATGTCTAAATTATATAATATGACAGATGTTTATACATCAAGAAGCATTAATAAAATTCCTTATGCTTGCTTATTATGTGATGGATTAAATGCGATCGCTATAAAAATAGACAAGGATGGCATTGTAAAGTATAGAAGCAAATTGTTGCTTGATGAAGAAGATGAAATTTTATGTATTTGTCAAAAACTTAATGTAACAAATTTGAATTGCTCTGAGATAAGAAAAATATATACAGAAAATTTTTTAACAAGAAAAGAAACAAAAATAAAAAATTATCTTTTAAAAGAACTTCAAAGTATATATAAAAATAAGAAGTATGAAGAGTTAAAATATTTATATACTGAATATTATAACTTGAAAAGTGATGATATTGAATTTATATATAAAAGTCTAATTGATAATATTACAAATGAAACTAATCCTAAACAAAATGAATTATACGACTTGTTGCAATTAATTGGTAATAAAAATTAATTTGCAATAAGTCTTTTTAATGATATAATTATTTTAGAATAGAGGCGAAATAACAATGAAAAAAAAAGGATTTACTTTAGTTGAATTACTTGCTACGATAACTATTTTAGGAGTAATAATGATTATTGCTGTTCCTTCATATAATAGATATATAGAAAATGCAAGAAAAAAGAAATGTGATGCAGATAAAATGGCTATTATTGATGCTGGAAAGGCTTACATTACTCAGAAAATATATAAAAATGAAACACTAAGAACAGAAATTAAAGTGGGGGATTTAAATTTAGATAAAAGTTTTGAAAAGTATGGTGAAATTACTTTGAAATATGATAGTACTAATTATATTTATTATATAGAAGACAATAATGCTTTCAATGACATATGCAAATAATGTAAAGTGATTTACATTGTTTTTTTGTAAATTGCTTTACATTTTTGTTTTTAGCTTGTATGATTATTATGGTGAATAAAGTATGAATAAAAAAAATTGTATTATATATTTTATAGACTTTATTTTAGTTGTATTGATAATTATTAATTTAGTAAATTATATTAATGTTAAACCTAGTTGTAAATCTATTATTATAAATAATCAGTATAACGATTATTATTTGTCAAGTAATTATTTAGAGAAAAAAGTTGATACAGTAGAAGACTACGCTGAAGTAACTGAAGATATTTCAACAGAAATTGTGGATAAAAATTACAATAATCAAGTTGTTACGGAAAAGAAACAAGAGGTTGTCGAAAAAAAAGAAATAGAATCAAAAAATAATGAAAAAAAGGAAACTATTGTTACAGATGAAAATGAGGAAAAAAATAATACTTCTAATAATAATTATAATGTTATAGAAACATTAATAGGTAAAATCTCAGGATATGGTCCTGATTGTTATGGATGTACATCTAATAAAACTTCATCTGGAAGATATATTGGTGATGGGCAAATTTATTATGAAGATAAAACTTTTGGAAAAGTAAGGATAGTTTCAGCAGATAAAAAATATCCTTATGGCACAATTGTTAGAATAATTAACTACTACGATGAGGAAGTATATGCAATTGTTCTCGATAGAGGCGGAGATATAGGAACAAATAAAAAATTTATGTTTGATTTGCTTTTTGAAAGTGAAAAGGAGGCTATAAAAAAAGGAAGTAAAAGTAATGTAAAATTTGAAATATTAAGATTAGGATATTAGCAAAGAAATTATTCTTTTTGTTTTTTAGTTATGTACGAATAATAATAAGCTCTATATTTATTTAAGTGCATTTTATAAAAAATTATTATAGATTATAATTTTACTAACTTTTTTAAATTTTATAGACTAATTATGTTACAAATATTATGGAGGATATATATGAACGAAGTAATAATTAAGAAAATAGGTGATAGTTTAAATATAAAATATAAACAAGTAGAAACAGTACTGTCCCTACTGAGTGATGGAAATACTATTCCTTTTATTGCGAGATATAGAAAGGAAGCAACTGGTTCTTTAAATGAAGAAATAATACGAAGTATTAATTAATGGTATGTTTATCAATGTAATCTTTTAAAAAGAAAAGAAGATGTAATAAGATTGATTGATGAAAAAGGAATGCTTACTGATGAACTAAAAGATAAAATATTAAAAAGTGAAAAACTTGTTGATGTAGAAGATTTATATAGACCATATAAAGAGAAAAAGAAAACTAAAGCTAGCGAAGCCGTAAAGAATGGCCTTGAACCATTAGCTAAAACTATTCTTGAATTTAAAAATATTGATATTTATAGTTTTGCAGAAAAGTATATAAATGAGAAAGTTGATACTGTAGAAAAAGCTATAGAGGGTGCAAAATATATAATAGCTGAGGAAATAAGTGACAATTCAGAATATAGAAAGTATATAAGGGAGAATACATATAAATTTGGGACTCTTGTTAGCAAAGCCAAGAAAAAATCAAATGAATTAGATAAAAATAAAGTATATGAGATGTATTATGATTATAGTGAGGCTTTAAAATATATAAAACCTCATAGAATTTTAGCTATAAACCGTGGAGAAAAAGAAGATATTTTATCAGTAAGTATTGATTTAGATGAATCATTTATTATAAATTATTTGGAAAGAAAAATTGTTAAAGGAAGGAACACAAGTGAGGTGTTTTTTGTTAAGGAAGCTATTTTAGATAGCTACAATAGACTAATAAAACCTAGTATTGAAAGGGAAATAAGAAGTGATTTAAAAATAGTTGGAGAAGACTCTGCTATAGATAATTTTTCCAAGAATTTAGAAAATCTTTTACTAACACCTCCAATGAAGGGAAAAGTTGTCCTTGGATATGACCCTGCTTTTAGAACTGGATGTAAGCTTGCTGTAATAGATGAAACTGGTAAATTATTAAAAATAGAGGTAATTTATCCAAATGAACCTCAAAACAAAATAGAGGAATCAGAAAAAATAGTACTTGATTTAATTGACAAATACAATATTGATATAATTGCTATTGGTAATGGCACTGCATCTCGTGAAAGCGAAATATTTATTTCAAATTGTATCAAAAAGTCAAATAGGAAAGTAGAATATATTATTGTTAATGAAGCAGGAGCCAGTGTTTATTCTGCTAGTAAGCTTGCTATTAATGAGTTTCCTGATTTAACGGTTGAAAAAAGAAGTGCAATAAGTATTGGAAGAAGACTGCAAGATTCATTATCAGAACTTGTTAAAATTGACCCAAAAAGTATCGGGGTTGGACTTTATCAGCATGATGTAACCCCTAAGAAATTAGATGAATCATTAAATTTCGTTGTAACTAAAGTTGTAAATCAAGTTGGAGTTAATATAAATACTGCTTCTTCATCACTTTTAAAGTATGTTTCTGGTATGAATAAAAAGGCAATAGATTCAATTCTAAATGAGAGAGATATTAAAGGAAGATTTAACTCAAGAGAGGAAATAAAAAAAATAAAGGGGATAACGTCAAAAGTGTATGAACAATCTATTGGTTTTATTAGAATACTTGATGGAGTTAATCCTCTTGATAAAACATCTATTCATCCTGAGAGTTATGATGTAGCCATAAAGATATTAAATATTATTGGATGTACTGTTAATGATATTGGCAGTAAAGAATTAAATAATAAATTAGATATGTTAGACAAGGATAAATTAAGCTTAGATATTAATATAGATAAGTATACTCTTAATGATATAATCCTTGATTTAAAAAAGCCAGGAAGAGATTTAAGAGATAATATGCCTAAGCCTATTTTAAAAAAAGATATACTTAAGATAGATGATTTAAGGGTTGGTCAGAAACTTCAAGGAACTGTTAGAAATGTAATTGATTTTGGAGTATTTATAGATATTGGTTTGCATAATGATGGTTTAGCTCATATATCTAAGTTAACTAATAAATATATAAAACATCCAAGTGAAGTAGTATCCGTTGGAGATATAGTTGACTGTTATGTAATTGATATTAATAAAGAAAAGGAAAAAGTTTCACTTAGTTTAATTGAAAAAAGTAGTTTGGAGTGATTGATGTGAAAGAAGCGAAAGGGGCAAGTTATTATTTATTCTCATTTTTTACTGTTTCAATGGTTGCATGGTTTTTTGAAATATTATATTCGTTAATTTTTAGATCTAAGCTTGTATTTCCAGGAGTATTATTAGGACCATGGTGTCCTATATATGGTGTAGCATGTTTAATATTATTTTTGCTTACTGATAAAAAAGACTATATTATTCTCAATTTTATAAAAGTGTTTCTTGTATCTGCAATAGTAGAATATTGTATATCTTATGTATCTGAAATTTTTTTTCATCGCAGAATTTGGAACTATAGTAATTATTTTTTGAATATTAACGGAAGAATATGTTTAAGTATGACAATTATGTTTACTCTTGGAGGATTAATTTGGATATATATAATAGAACCTAAACTATATAAAAAGTTTATTAATAATAAACGATTGTTTAGCATTTTATCATTTATTTGTTTGATAACTATAATACTTGATTATGCTTATAATGTATTTTTCAAATGGAAAAGTTGACATTTTTGTTAACTTATTGTATTATACACGCTTGTAGTTTTGTAGTAGTAAAATGTATTTAAAAGGGGGCCAAGTAATATGGCAGTTGAAAATTTAAAATATTGGATTGATAAAGATGGAAATAAAGTGTGGGGAAGTTCAAAATATTACAATAAATCATTAGAGTATTTAATAAAAAATAATCCTGAGGATGTTATCTCAAAAAATGGAATAGATAGAAGAAAACTATTTCATAAGCTTTTTTTGAAAATATTACCTTTAACATCAAAAAATAAATTTGTAATTCTTGATAATAGTGTCATTGATAGAAATGAATTTGAAATTGTAACAGATGATGATATTCCTAAAGATAGAAAAGTTGTCTATGTATGTACGCATGGTTTTAAAGATGATATTGCACTTGCCCTTGCAACTATTAAAAGACATGCTTATATTGCATTTGCTAGTATACCAGATTTTTATTATACAATAGATGGATATGCTTTATGGGCAAATGGTGTATTTGTTATGGATAGAAAGGATTCAGAAAGTAAAAAGGCACTTCTTTCAAAAGTAAATTATGCTTTTAAGAATGGATTGAATTCAATTTTAATATATACTGAAGGTGTTTGGAATAAAGATCCCAATGAATTAATTTTAAAGCAGTGGAAAGGTGCATACTGTATTGCAAAGGAAAATGATGCATTAATTGTACCAATAGTTACTTTGAATAAGGATATGAAAATTGATAATGACGAAGGTATTTGTTATTCAATGATGGGTAAACCAATAGATTCAAGAGATTATACTATTGAAGAGGCAAAAGAACTAGTAAGAAATGCTTTTTCAACAGGAAAATATGTTTTATATGATAAATTTTCTCATTATGAAAGATCAAAAATTGGTAATGCAGAAGAATATTGGGATAAATACGTTTCAGAACTTATCAAATCTTCAAACGTTTGTAAAAAATGTTATGTTGAAACTAAAGATAATTATGTTAGTCTTTGCGATTCTAGATTATATGACTATGAAATAGAAAATGATGCAGAGTATATAGATAAAAATATTGTTACTGAAGAAGATGTTTTCTCGTGTATGAAGAATGTTACTCCTACTACTGGTAATGCTAAGGTGTACGTAAAAACTTATAATATTAAAGGAAAAAAGAAGAAATATTTTGAATAGGGTATTCCTTCTTTTTATTTTTTGTTTTATAATTATGATAGAGTAGGTGATGATAAATGTATGAATTGCAATTACCAGGCGTAGCATTTTTCTTTTCAATGTTGCTTTTTATAGTATATTTTTTTAAAGAAAGAGTTAAATTTATAGAAAACAAAGTTTATTCGGTAATGATTGTTATGGGGCTTATTGATAGTTCTATAATATGCTTTGAAAGACTTTTAGTTGTACATGGAGATATTAATAAAGTAACTCCATTTATTAAAACAGTATTAGAAATTACTAATAAGGTGGATTTTATAACATTAATAATACTTACATCATGCTTATTTATATATTCTATATTGATATCTATTCCAAATATTAAACCAAAAATTGATAAAATAATTAAATCTGTAGTAGTATTTGATGTTATTTCACTTGTTTTAATATTTCTTTTAGATGTACAATTAATTACTAATAATAATATTATTAGCATAACAGGAAGTGCAGTATTACCAACATATATTGTTTGTGGCTTTTATTTAATAGCCTCTATTGGTGTTGCTGTTATAAATTTCAAAAATATTTCTATTAAACATATACCAATTATTAGTATAATATTTTTATTTTTGCTTTTAATGTTGTTATTTAATATAAATCCATATATTATCATTATTTCTATAACTATTACTTTTGTTAATTATCTTATGTATTTTACAATTGAAAATCCTGATGTTGTTATGATAGAAGAATTAACAAATGCAAAAAATATGGTAGAAAAATATAACAATGATAAATCTATATTTTTATTCAATATGACTCAACAAATAAGAAATCCGTTAAATATGATGGAACAATATACTGAATCAGTTCTTGAAGAAGAAAATATAGAGGTTATTAAGAAGAAAATGTTTGATATTAGAAATGAACAACAAAAAATATCACATATTATTAATGGTGCTCTTGATTTAACAACATTAGATGCAAAAAAAATCAAGATTGTTGGCACTAAATACAATTTAGAACTACTGTTAAGAGAAATAAAAATAAAAATTGAAAAAGAAGCTGCCAAAAAAAATTTAGAGTTTAGAGTAAACATAGATGAATCTTTATCTAGAGAACTTTATGGTGATTCTATTAGATTAAAACAAATTATTAATGCTTTGTTATGTAATGCAATAAAATATACAAAAAAAGGTTTTGTTGAATTTAATGTTAATTCAATTGTCAGTTTTGATGTATGTCGATTGCTTGTTACAGTAAAAGATTCAGGTATAGGAATATCTTCAAGTGAGATAGATAAATTATTCGAAAAAAATAATGATAATAAAGTATTAGTATCTGATAATATAGATGATAGTGACATAACTCTTGATATTGCAAAAAAAATGGTTAATTTGATTGGTGGTACAATTACTGTACAAAGTTCAAAAGATAAAGGTTCTGAATTTAAATTGGTTCTAGATCAAAAAATTGTAACTACTAAAAATAAAGTATCTAAACTAATAGATGAGTATGAAAAAAGTAATGATAATATAAAAATATTATTTGTTAGCGACAACGAATCACAAAGAAATTTTTATAATAAAAAATTGCAGAATATTGCTAATGTAGATTTATGTTCTAGTAGTCAAAGTATGCTTCAAAAAATAAGAAAAGGAAAAGTTTATTCTTTAATAATTATAAAAAGAGATATAGAAAAAATCGATGCAGTTATGGCAATGAAAAAACTTAATAAAATTAATGGATTTAAAACACCTGTAATTGTTTTAACAAACAACAAAGATGAAGAAAAAGAATTATTACAATATGGATTTAGAGATGTAATATATACCGATTTTACTCAAAATAAATTAGTTGAAAAGATTAGAGCTAATTTATTGTAAAAATATTATTGAAATTAAGTCAAACAATAATAACATTTGTTTTGACTTTTTTTTGATTTTATGCTATAATCTCATCCAATAAGAGGTGATGAGTGTATGTGTATTGAAGAAAATGAAAGACTGGCACACACAGAACAACTTGTTGAAACTTTAAAAAGAGCGGGTTTAGATTCTAATGATATTGAGCCATTAGTTATTGATTCCTTTTTAGCATATAAATATCGTAAGCAAAATAAAAAATTATATACAGAAGATGGAAATGTTCCTACTAGATTAATTAAATTATATTATGGACTAGGCTTTAATGATTCTGAACTTAATATAATGAAACGAGCTTTTGTTACTCATTATATTAGAAATGAAAGTAAATTAGAAGGTTTGGATATTAAAGATTATCATCAAAAATGTGAAGTAGAAGGATTAGAAATTATGTATGAATTTATTCATTCATCAGAAATTGAACAAGGATTTAATATTTTTTCTACATTGCTTAGATTACATGAAAAACTTTTTTCTAAGACACCATTTCCAGAGGCTGGTGGTAAATTCAGAAATCAACCTGCATATCTTCCTGGATCAGGTGTTGATTTATGCCCTCACGATTCAATAAGTGATGAATTATTTAAGTATTGTCAAGAAGTTGATAATCTTCGAGAAATAGCTAATATAGTTAAATTACATGATGATATGGATGCATTATTTAATTATATGGATAAATGTATTGAATTAAATTGTGCTTTAATAAAAATACATCCATTTATAGATGGAAATGGTAGGGTAGTTAGAGGATTTACTAATAAACTTTTTGAAGACGCTGGATTGCCTCCTGTATATATAAAACCGAATGAGAGAGCTGAATATCATAAAGCAATGAGTTTAGCGATTAATGAAAATGATTATACTGCTATAAAAAATTTTTATCGATATAAGGTATGTGATACTATAATTGAACTTGATATAAATAATAGGGTCAGAACTGAAAACCAAGAAAACTATCAAAAGAAAAAGTAATTGATTAATCAATTACTTTTTTAGTATTCAATCATCATTGCTTTTTTAACTTTTTTCATTGTTACTTTTGCTTTTTGTTTTGCTTCTTCTGTACCTTTTTTTAATATTGATTCAACAATTTCAGGATTTTTTTCATAATATTTTCTCTTTTCTCTTATTGGCTCTAAAAATTTATTCATATTATTAATTAATTCCTTTTTACAAGATACGCATCCACGAGCTCCTTTTTTACATTCAGAACAAACTGTATCTAAATTTGGATTTTCGATTAGTTTGTGATAATAGAAAACCATACATTTTTCTGGCTCAGCAGGATCGTCTTTTCTAATTTTATTTGTATCTGTTACTGCGCTCATTATTTTTTTGGAAATAGTTTCTTCATTGTCACATAAATATATTGCGTTTCCTAAACTTTTTCCCATTTTTTCATTACCATCTAAGCCTTTGATTCGTGGACTAGTACTAAGAAGAGCATCTGGCTCTTTTAGTGTTTCTCCATATATATTGTTAAACTTTCTAACTATTTCTCTACATTGCTCTATCAGAGGTAATTGATCCTCACCAACTGGAATTAAGTCTCCATTAAATGCTGTAATATCAGCTGCTTGACTAACTGGATATCCTACAAATCCATATGTAACTGATTCTCCACTATTTCCGAACAATGCTTTTTTTTGTGTAATTTCGGATTTTACTGTTGGATTTCTATATAATCTTGCCATAGTAACAAGATTGGAATAAAAAACAGTAAGTTCAGCTATTTCTGAAATTTGAGATTGTATATATAAAGTTGCTTTTTCTGGATTTATACCACATGATAATAAATCAATGGCTAGTTCATAAACATTTTTTCTTACTTTAGAAGGATTATCAAAATTATCAGTTAGTGCTTGTACATCAGCTATTTCAATATTTGTTTCATATTCATTTTGTAGCTTCAACCAATTTTTTACAGCTCCAAAATAATGACCTAAATGAAGATTTCCAGTGGGTCTTATTCCTGTTAATATAGTTTTTTTCATAATATCACATCCTTTTATAAATTTTATCATAATTATAAAAAAAAATTAACTATTTTTATTAAAGATGTGATATACTTTATATAATTTACAATAAGTAAATAAATATTTTTGTGGGAAGTGTGCATAATATGAATAATCAAACTATTTACTTAATTATGAGAATTTTAACATTTTTATTTATAATTGTTATTTTAATATTGCTTTATATGATAATTTTTTCATCATATGATGATAAAAAGTAGTTTGAATAGAATATATTATTGTGTTACAATAATTTCAAGGTGATTAAAATGTTATTAGATGTAAAAGAATTATATAAAAAAATTGATTGTTTAATGAATAAAGAGGTAACGTTGCAAGGATGGATTAAGAATCATAGAAAACAAAAAGAATTTGGTTTTATTGATTTTTCTGATGGTACTTGCTTTAAACATGTTCAACTAGTATATGATAATAAATTAGATAGTTTTGATGAAATTCAGAAATATCATATTGGATGTGCAATTACAGTTTTTGGTGAAGTTGTTGAATCTCAAGGTAGTGGGCAAAACTTTGAAATACGAGTTAAGAGTATTAAACTAGAGGGTGATTGCCCAGAAGATTATCCGATGCAGCCAAAAAGGCATTCTAATGAGTTTTTGAGAGAACAGGCATATTTAAGACCTAGGGTTAATCTTTTTCAAGCTGTTTTTAGAGTAAGAAGTACAGCCGCTTATGCTATTCATAAATTTTTTCAAGATAAAGGATTTGTATATTTTCATGCACCACTTATAACAAGTAGTGATTGTGAAGGCGCAGGTGAAATGTTTCAAGTTACAACGCTTGATTTGGATAGAATTGCTGAGAACGGTAGTGTTGATTATGGAAAGGATTTTTTTGGAAAACAAGCAAATCTTACTGTATCTGGTCAATTAGAGGCAGAAACGTTTGCACTTGCTTATAAAAAGACCTATACTTTTGGACCAACTTTTAGGGCCGAAAATTCTAATACTAAAACTCATGCTAATGAATTTTGGATGATTGAACCAGAAATGGCTTTTTGTGATTTAGCTGGAGATATGGATGTTATGGAGGAAATGTTAAAATATATTGTTCAATATGTTTTAGATAATTGTAAAGATGAAATGGAATTTTTTGATAAGTTTGTTGAAAAAGGATTGCTTGATAAGTTAAATAAACTTGTTAAAAGTAAATTTACTAGAATTAGTCATCATGATGTAATAACAATACTAAAAAATGCAAAAGTAAAATGGGAATTTCAACCAGCTTACGGAGAGGATATCGCTAGAGAACATGAAAAATATATAACTGAATATTTTAGTGGGCCAGTATTTATTACTGATTGGCCAAAAGATATTAAAGCTTTTTATATGAAATTAAATCCTGATGGAGAAACAGTTGCTGCTGTTGACTTAGAAGTTCCTGGTGCTGGAGAGCTAATGGGTGGATCCCAAAGGGAAGATGATTATGAAAAACTTGTTAATAGAATGAAAGAAATGGGTATTGAAGTTGATGAATGGTATTTAAATTTAAGAAAATTTGGTGGGTGCTATCATTCTGGATTTGGAATGGGATTTGAAAGATTACTTATATATTTAACTGGAGTAGAAAATATAAGAGATGTAATTCCTTATCCAAGAACACCTGGAAATTGCGATTATTAAAATGTATAAAAAATAAAAAAAGATTCAAAATACTACTGAGGAGGAAAAAATGAAAAAATTTGTTTTAGTAGTATTTTCTTTATTATTTTTTATGTGTGGATGTGATAGTATGATGAACACACCAACAAAAAGAGTAGAAGAGTTTTTAAATAAATATCAAAGACAAGATAGTGAAATACTTACTCAACTTGATAATGTAATAAATGAAGGTAATTATAATTTTACTAGTACTCAATCTGATTCATATAAAGAATTAATGAAAAAACAGTATAAGGACTTAACGTATACAATAAAACAAGAAACTATAGATGGCAATGATGCAATTGTTCAAGTTGAAATAGAAGTATATGATTTTAATAAAACTCTAAATGATGCAGAATCATATTATTTAGCAAATACTGATTCAGCTGATTTTAAAGGAGAAAATGGAGAATTTGATAGTACAAAGTATATGGATTATAAAATAAAAAAATTAGAGGAAACTAAGGATAGAATAACATATACTCTTAATTTGACACTTTCAAAAATTAATAAAGAATGGGTTTTAAATAATATAACAGAAGCAGATAGACAAAAAATTCATGGTCTATATAATTCATAATACCAATTGATTATTGGTATTTTTTTTGTTATTCTTTTATTGGAGGCTAATATGAAACAAAAAAGAGTTTTACTAAAATTAAGTGGAGAAGCTTTAAAAAATAAAAATGAAGGAATTATAGATTTTGTTTACTTAAAAGATATTTGTAAAAAAATAATTGATTTTAAAAAATTGGGGTATGATGTTTCCATAGTTGTAGGTGGGGGTAATATATGGAGAGGAAGAGATAATACTTATATAAACTCAAGTTTATCTGATAAAATAGGTATTTTAAGTACAACTATTAATAGTTTAATATTACATTCAGCTTTTAATGAACTTAATTTTCAATCGGTTGTACTTAATTCATTTAAAGCAGAGGGTATTGTTGGTATAACAAGTGTAGATAAAATAGAAAAATATTTTAAAGAAAATAAAATTATAATATTTGGTGGAGGAATTGGAGTTGTAGGATGCTCTACGGATACAGCAGCAGCATTAAGAGCAATTGAGTCAAATTCTGATGTTATAATTAAATTAACTAATGTTGACGGAGTATACAATAAAGATCCTAAAAAACATTATGATGCAATAAAACTTGATCAAGTTAGTTACGATGAGGTAATAAAAGACAATTTAAATGTAATGGATATTGGTTCCATAGAAATGTGTAAGGAAAATTCCATAAAAATAATTGTAATGAATATTAATAAATTAGATGATATTGAAAATATCTTAATAAGTGGAAAAGATTCAACAATTGTTTCTTAATTAATTTATGAATTATTGTTATAAAGGACTAAAAATAGTTCTTTTTTCATAATATTCTTTAGGTGATACGGTTGAAGAAATTATTTGTTTTTATGTTTTTTATATTCTTAATACCACTAAATGTTTATGCATTATCTGATACGGCTAAATCTACTATTGTAATGGATATAGATAGTGGAAGAATATTATATGAAAAAAATGCTAATGAGCAGAGGCTTGTTGCTTCAATTACTAAAATTATGACATCTGTTATAGCTATAGAAAACTGTAATTTAAATGATGAAGTTACAGCTGGAGAAGAAATACTGAGTATGTATGGTTCTAATATTTATATAGAACTTGGAGAAGTAATGTCTCTTAGAAATCTTTTGTATGGATTATTGCTTAGAAGCGGGAATGATGCTGCTGTAGTAATTGCAAATTATGTAGGAGGAGACGAGGAAAAATTTGTACAAATGATGAATGATAAAGCAAAAGAAATTGGAATGACAAAAACAGTATTTAAAAATCCTCATGGTTTAGATGAAAAAACAAAAAACTATTCGACAGCACATGATATGGCTCTTTTATCAAGTTATGCATATAGCCTTAAGGAATATAGAAAGATAAGTTCAACTAAAAAATGGATTGTTCAATCAGATAAAAAAAGCTATGTTTGGAATAACAGAAACAAACTTTTATACTCATATGAATATGCAACGGGAGGTAAGACAGGATATACACCATCATCTGGAAGAACATTAGTGACAACTGCTTCTAAAGATAATTTGAATTTAACTGTAGTTACTTTAAGTGATAATAATGAATATGTAACTCATGAATCTCTTTATGAATATGCTTTCAATAAATATAGAAAATATTTAATAGTAGATAAAGATAATTTTACTGTTAACAATAATTTTTTTAAGAATAATTGTTATATTAAGGAATCTTTTGCTTATCCACTTACAAATGATGAAAAAGAAAAAGTAAATGTTATTCTAAGAATAGAAAAACAAGATAATTTTAAAAATAACGAGGTTATTGGTAGTGTAGTGGTCAATTTAGAAGATAAAGAAATATTTAAAACTAACATATTTGGAATTCAAAATAAAAAAAATAATACTGTAATAGATAAAATTGTAAATTTTATTAAAAATCTTTTTAAATAATATATTATTTGATATAATTTTGTTGGTGATTTTATGGAACGCATACAAAAGATAATAGCAAATAGTGGAATTGCATCAAGAAGAAAGGCTGAACAACTGATAATTGAAGGAAGAGTAAAGGTTAATGGAATAGTTGTATCAAAGCTTGGTACTCTCGCTGGTAAAAATGATGTTATTGAAGTTGATAATATTAAAATATCAAATGAGGAAAAAGTTTATTTTTTACTTAATAAACCTAGAGGTATTGTAACTACTGCGAGTGATGAATTTAATAGAAAAACAGTAGTTGACTTAATATCAACTGATAAAAGAATATATCCTGTTGGAAGACTTGATTATGATACTACTGGGCTAATCATTCTCACTAACGACGGTGAATTTACTAATAATATAATTCATCCAAGAAATAATATAGATAAAACTTATATTGCTAAGATAAATGGCATTTTAAATCCACATGATATTATGCAATTAAAGCATGGTGTTTTTATTGACGGATATAAAACATCTAGTGCAAAGGTAAAAGTTAGAAAAATTGATAATAAAGCCAATACATCAATGATAGAAATTACTATTCATGAAGGAAAAAATCATCAAGTAAAAAAAATGTTTGAAGTTTTAGGGTATAAGGTATTAAAGTTGAAAAGGGAAAGCATTGCTTTTTTGACTTTAAAAGGCTTAAATTCAGGTGAATATAGAAAGCTTACTCCTAAGGAGGTAAATAAACTTTATGTTTTATCTCAAAAAAAGAAGGGAAATAGGTAGTATGACTTTAAATGATAAAAATATAGAAATAATAAAAAATACTCTTGTAGATAAAATAAATAGTAATTTATTTGATGTAGATGATGAAGCTTCTTTAATATATATTTTGGATTCTGAACAATTAGATTTTGATATAAAAAGAAAATTATGTAATTATGTAATAAAAGAAAGAATTACCTTAAAAAGATTTTTCTCTAAACAATTATTTGATAAAGCTATTATTGATTGGTGTAAATATACTATGTCATCTATTGGAATAGAGATTAATTGTGATATAAAAGAATTAGAAAACATGTTCGCTGTTGTAAAAAAAGAATGTAATCTTTACATAGATGTTGAAACTGTTCAAAAAATATATGATGGTGAATATGAATATTTGGTATTTATTTTCCATGAATTTGTACACATCATTCAGTGTAAAGAGTATAAAAGAAAGAATAATAATAATTTTACCTTAGAAATGCTAAAAGACTATATTTTATATAAAAACTTAAAAAAAGAGTATTTAGATGATAATTATAGTAATCTGTTGTTTGAAACTGATGCTAATTTAAGAGGTATTCCACTTTTTATTAATTACTTGAAAGGTATAAAGTTCGAAATACCAGAGGAAGATAATATTCTTCTAAAAAATGAAATAACACGATTTGAAAATAGAAAGAATAATTTAGTCAGAAAATATAATGATGAATATTATAATTTAGATGAATTATTTGATCAACTTATATTATCTAGATCAGACATTTTAGAAGAGTATCCATCGTTAAAATCTGAATACGAAGTTTATGATGATAATACAGTTAGGAAAAAATCTCAAAAAACAAAACCTTCAAAATAATTTGAAGGTTTTTACTGTTCAATTTCTATCGCACCTGTAGGACAATTTTCGCTTGCGTCTATTATATCATCTTTGTTTTCTTCTGTTATTTTTCCAAATACACATGCAAGACCATCATCTTCTATTTCAAAAACATCTGGTGCAATTGCTTGACATGCTCCGCATCCAATGCAAATATCTTTTGATACTTTTACTTTCATTTCTTTCACTCCTTTGTTCAATTATATAATAAAAAACAAAAAATAATCAAAAATTGTACATAATTTTACATTTTTATAATATTCAAACTTTTGTTTTTAATAATTATATGATAATATGTATTTAGAATTGGAGTGATATCATGGAACGTAGAAGCCAAAGACATGATGTTGTAGATAATAATGTAAAAAAAAGCAGAATTTCAAAAAATGAATATTTATATGATGATATAAATAATAAAATAGGTTTCGAAGAGATAGTAAGTTTAGATAGCAATTCGAAAATAAATTTATCAAATTTATCAAATATAAATAATAGAGAGGATTATCATAAAGTCAAAGATTATAAGGATATTATTAATTTTGAAAAAGAAAAAGAAATAGTAGAAAAAAAAGAAGAGGTAAAAAAAGTTTATGATATAAATAGTATTTTGGAAGATGCTAAAAAAAATCGAGCTAAATATGATGAACTTGAAAGAAAAAGAAAGCTTAAAGAAAATGACTACGTTTCACTTGCAAATTTGAATGATAAAGAAAAATATAAAACAAAAGATATAGATGAAGATGAACTTAAAAATTTAATTGATACTATTACTTCACATAATTTGTTAAATGAGATAAAGCAAGCGGAAGGAAAACCCAGTCAAAATGAAGAAAAAGAAATTTTCTCTGATTTATTAGCTGCTGAAGATGAAGAAAATAATATGGAGGGTATTGCAAAAGAATTTACAAAAAATGATGATAAAGATAAAGTGGATAATTCTTTTTATACAAAGTCACTTGATTTATCAAAGCAAGATTTTGAATTTAGTGATGAAATTGAAGAAGAAAGAAAAACAACAATTAAAATTGTCAGTGTTATTGCTATAATAATTGTTATTATATTAATTGTTATCTTTTTTATATTAAAGAGTAAGAATATGATTTAATCTTATATTCTTTTTTTCATATAATTTAATAGGTGTTTCGTATGAAAAAAATAAGACTAAAAAATAAAAAGCATAAATATAGGTTAAATATATTTATCTTAATGCTTATAATAATAGTTATATGTTCATTATATTTAATAAGATTAGCTGGAAGAAAAATTAATAATAAAATAATTGCTATATCTGAAGTAGAAATTCTTAATATTTCTAAAAGAATTATAAGTGAGTCAGTTAATAATGTTGTATTAAAAGATTTTGATACTGATATTATGTTTGTAATACAAAAAAATTCAAATGGACAAATTGAATTGATTGATTTGAACTCGAAATATGTAAATGAGTTATTATTATTAGTTAACAAAAATGTTACTAATTATCTTAATGAATTAAATTATGGGAGGAGTAGCTTAATAGATTTAAAAAAAAATATTGTCACTAGTACTGGATTATTATCAGATAAAGAAGGTATAATATTTGAAATACCAATTGGAATCGTAACATCAAATTCGTTTCTATCAAATTTTGGACCTAAAATACCAATTAAAGTTTCTTTACTCGGTGATTTAGAATCAGAAATTAAAACTGATGTTATGAATTATGGCATTAATAATGCACTAATCAAAATAAGTATTTCAATAACTGTTACTGAAAGAATTATTCTTCCATTAATTACAAAAGATTTTCAGATAAGTTGTGAAGTACCAATAGCTATGAAAATGATACAAGGCTCTATTCCTAATTATTATTTTGGCAATTCGTTAGAATCAAAATAGTTTTGTAATTTTATAAAATATGTTATAATAAAAAAGTAGAGGTAGTTATGAAGAGTGTAGTGTTAAATGAAAAAAAGTATGAGATTCTTGAAAATTATAAAGATGCTTTGAATTTAGAACAATTAATATCACTTTTTACAGATTATTTTTATGATTATGATTATATATTAGGTGATTATTCATATGGGAAGTTACGATTAAAAGGTTTTTGTGATTCTAATAATAAAAAAGTAAATAGTATAAATAATATTAAAAATTATAAGCAGTATTTAATTGAGTTTTGTTCTATAGAATGTCCATATTTTTTAATAAAAAAGACAAATATTAGTTGAAAATATCTATAAAAAGTATTAAAATTATTATGTATAGTAGAAGAGATAAGAAGGAGGAATAAAGATGAAAGAGGAAAAAAAAATAATGTCCATTATTCAAGAAGATGGATCTATTGATGAAGTTGAAGTTTTAGTAACATTTGAATTTACTGATACAAAAAAAGCATATGTTATTTATACTAAGAATGAAATTGATGAAAGAGGAAATATTACGGTCTATGCAGCTTCTATTTTAGGCAATGTTAATGGACAAGCAAAATTAGGCGGTATTGATACAGATGAAGAATGGAATAGAATCAAAGAAGTTTTAAAGAGTTTAGCCAAAGAAGGACAACAATAGAATAAAAAAGGAGGATATTATATGATTGGATGGAAACTAAGTGAACTTATGACAACAGCTGCTACTGTTGATAGTGAGCCAAAAAAAGTTAAATTTGCAAGGCCAAGTTTTCAAGGATTAAAAACTGCGGTTTCTAATAGAATTAAAAATAGATTAAATCAAAAATATCAAAATGCATATGATAATTTATCTAAAGCATCAAACATTGATAATGACAAAGTATCCGACATTAAAGAAATAGTAAAATATACTGAGGAACTTTCTAAAATAGGATGCAAATTAATAAAAATTGATTTAAAAGATAGAAGAACAGTTACATCTAAATCTAAACCAATTAAGCTTAAACAAAGTTTTCTTTCTAATATTAAAGATAAATATAAAAACTTAAAAGAAGATAATAATAGTATTAATAATACTGTTAAAAATTCTTATATGGAAAGCATGAAAAATATTGTATATAATTTAAATAAAGAAGATGAGGTATCTAAACTATCTAATTATAAAAATTTTGAACCTTCACTAGATAGTGAAGTTAAAAATATATCTGAAGATAATAATAAATATGAGGAAAATAATGCCAATTCTACTACAACAAAATCAGATGAAGAGGAAAAAAATAATTCCATATTTTCTCCACCTGAGTTTAATCGTGATTTAGAAGAAGGAAAAATCGTTGTTAGAATAATGGATTTGGAAAAAGAGAAAAGAGATTTATTAGCGTCTCAAACAGAGTCTAAGAAATATTTAGAGGACATTGATACGGAGATTAATAATTTAAAAATACAAAGAGAAAATATAAGAAATGGTGTTGTTAATGAATCTGTTGAACAAAAAAATTATAGAACAATTAAAGAATTATTAGATGAAGGCTACGACTATAAAGAAATAATTGACAGTGCTTTGAATGATGAAGAAAAATTTGAATTTTGGAGATTAATCAATAAGATTGATGAACAAAAAGAAATGCAAGGTAATGGAAGAAGAGTGTAAACGCTCTTTTTTTATTTATAATATAGAACTTTTTTTTTACATATAATATCTTGAGGGATATTATGAAAAATGTAATCAATTATTATTATGATTTTTATATTTCAGATTTAAAACTAATAAATGATGATTATTGGTTTGAATATAATAATAACAAATTTTGTTTTCATAATGTAAAACATGACATTAATATACAATATAGTATTGCACTCTTAAAAAAGATAAAAATTGATAAAATAAGTTCAGTTATTCTTAATAAGAATAATAGCTTTATAACAACAAGTGGTAATGATAACTATATTCTTTTAAAAATGAAAATAAAAAATAATCGTAAAATTAAAATTGATGATATTTTATTATTAAAAAATTATTATATTGATAATTCTTTCATTAACTTTAGTAAATTTGAATGGAATCAGTTATGGTCAAAAAAAATTGATTTTTTTGAATATTATATTTCTCAAAATCCTAAAATGAATGATAATATAAAATGTTTACTTCATTACTTTATTGGACTTGGTGAAAATTCGATTTTATATTTTGAAAAAACTTTATCAGCATTAAAAAAATCAGATTTTTTTAATCAGTTATCAATATGTCATAATAGGGTAAGTATAAATGATACATTATATGATTTTTATAATCCATTTAATTTTGTGATAGATTATAAAGTAAGAGATTTGTCTGAATACTTAAAGTCTATGTTTTTTAATAATTATTCATATTTTGATTATGAAGAAGTTTTAAATAAATTTAATTATTCAAAAATTGATTATATGTTATTATTTTCTAGGCTTATGTTTCCAACTTTCTTTTTTGATATGTTAAATAGTCTTGAAATAAAAAAAATTTCAGAAAATCAAATAATTGAATTATATGATTCGGCTGAAAAGTTTGAGATCTTTTTAAAGGATATATATGAAATAATATCCAAAAAAGTTCAGATACCATATATTGATTGGCTAAATTAGTCTATCTTTATTACTTCTTTTACTTCAGGAATTTCATTAACAATTACTTCTTCTATACTATCTTTTACTGTTGAATCTACAAATTCACAATTGCTACAAGCCCCTAACATTTTTATGTAAACTTTGGAATTTTCATATTTAACAAATTCTATTTTTCCGCCTTCAAGTTCTATATAAGGGTTTAATTCATCAATAATATTTTTTATTTTGTCTTCTAACATATTTATCACCTATTGAAATTATACATTTTATAATTCTTTTAGTAAACAAAATTGCAAAAAAAAAACAATTTTGCTATAATGCTTTTTGGGAGAGATAATTGTGAAATATGAAGATGGTAAAATTGTTAAGGGATGTGTAACTGGTATTGAAAGTTATGGAATATTTATGAGCTTTGATGAATATTACACTGGATTAATACATATATCAGAAATATCTAATGGATTTGTTAGAAATATTAATGATTTTGTTGATATTGGAGAAACTATAAAAGCAAGGATAATTGATGTTGATCATAAAAACTTTCAGTTAAAATTAACTATTAAAGACATTGATTATAGAATTGCATCTAAAAAGAAAGAAAAAATACATGAAACTGGAACAGGATTTTATTTGTTGGGTGAGAATTTGAAAAAATGGATTTCACAAAAAAGTGAAAAATAGTTTAAAATTTATTGACAAAGTAAATTACTAATGATATATTTATAACTGTCAACTTGGCAATAATTTATTTCGGGCGATTAGCTCAGTTGGTTAGAGCACCTGCCTTACAAGCAGGGGGTCATAGGTTCGAGTCCTATATCGCCCACCATGTGTGCCGAAATAGCTCAATTGGTAGAGCAACTGACTTGTAATCAGTAGGTTACGGGTTCAAGTCCTGTTTTCGGCACCATTTTTTGGAGAGGTAGCGAAGTGGCTAAACGCGGCAGACTGTAAATCTGTTCCTAACGGTTCGATGGTTCGAATCCATCTCTCTCCACCAGTTGTTGCCTCGTAGCCAAGCGGTAAGGCACGAGACTTTGACTCTCGCATGCGCTAGTTCGAATCTAGCCGAGGCAGCCATTGTTAATGTTCCGTTAGCTCAGCAGGTAGAGCATTTGACTTTTAATCAAAGGGTCTGGAGTTCGAATCTCCAACGGGACACCATTTAGATAATAATTCCCTTAAGTTAAGGGTTTTTATTTTTAATAAAAATATAAAACGTTATCATATGATAGCGTTTTATTTTATATAATTTGCTTTTTTAAATTTTGAAATTATTTTATCTTTACTAACATTTCCGACTATTCTTTTTGAAATTGATTCTTCTTTTCCATTTGTTATAAATATTACTGTTGGAGTACCTGAAACATTAAATATATTATTTAAATTGTTTGTATCTTCTTCACTAAGATTTGTTAGATTTATCTGTACAATATTTATATCATATTTTTTTATTATTTCTTTTAACTTAGGAGTGAACGATTCACAATTATGACATCCATCCTGAACAACTTCCAAAATAAATGTTTCTTCATTTTTAATTTTTTCTTCTAAATCGCTGTAAGTAATTTCTTTTAAACTTCCTTTGCCACATGATGTTAACAATATTAATGTAAAAAGTAGAATTGATAGTTTTATTATTTTTTTCATTTTTACACCTCAAAATAATATTATCATAATTATTTAATTTACTCAATATTATTGTTTTTTTTGATTTTCTAAGGTATACTTATAAGGTAAATAATAGGTGATGATATGAAATTATTTGGTATAAAATTTAATTTTTTATTAGTAGTTATATTTTGTTTTGGATTTTTAGGAAATGTTAATGCTTCTGAATGTACTGAGAAAGATATTGAAGAATTAAAAGCAATAGCTGAAAAAATAACATTTAGTAGAGAGTTTACAGATAATGGGGCTGAACAAAATAATTATGGTTTTATATTAACTGGGTATAATTTGAATAAAAACTTAATTTTAAGTTTTCCAAATGGACTTGATTTTTTTTCTGAAAATGAGGAAGAAAAAATAGGCTATTTTCAAAATAATAGGTCACTAAAAATAGAAGTATATGCATCTGAACATCATGTATGTGATTCAACAAAAATTACAACACTAAACGTTATTTTTCCAGCTTATAATACTTATTCCGATAGGGAAGAATGTAAAAATAAAGAAATAGATATATGTCAGAAGTGGTATGATTCATCTGATGTCACTGAAGAAGAATTTAAAAAAATAATCAATGAAAGCAATGAATTTGAAATTCCTGAAAAAGAAAATAAAGTTTTAAAATTTATTTTTGATAATCGATATTTTTTGTTAGGTAGCTTTATAATTGTTTTTATAATTTTTGTGATTATTTTCACTAAAAGGAAGAAAAATAAGGTTAAAATTGATTTATAGGGAGGATTTAAAAATGAAAATAAAAAAAATAATATATTATATTATTATTTTGATTATTATTTTAGTTCCTAAAACATTTTTTGCACACGAAGCTGTATCTGGAAGTAATGCATATTCTGGAAGCTGTTTTTCTAAGTTTGATTGGTGTTATAGTGCTGAGGGAATTAGAATTTCATTATATAAATATAATGGTTCTTCACTTACATTTTATAAATCTATTGATTATGAAACAACTCTTGGGTCTATAAATGGACAAGTTGCAAATGCATCTGTTATGGCTGGAAAAGTTGCATATCAAAAAAAGAAAGCATCAATAAAATGGGATAAATCTAAGTTAAAAGTTTCTTCAGATGAAAAGTTTACTTGTTTTTTTGGTTCTCCTAAATGTAAAGGTTTTAAAGATGGTGCTAAATCGGAAATAATATCTTATTTTAAACTAAATAGTAAAAAATCATCTAGCATTATAAAAAAAGTAAACTCTATTTTTGATTCAAAATTGTCTGACACTGATATTGAGAAAATATACATAACAGTTGAACCTACATTTCTAATTTTTAGCAATAGCTATAAAGTTAGTTTTTACGGTACCATATATGAATTATTAAATATATCTTATACAAAAAATGGAGCTTCCGTTTATGGAATAGATTCGCAATTGTATTATGGTATGCCTCGTAGTATTGTTGCATCTAAACCCTCTGCTAAGGATAAAAATAATTTTGTTAGTTATGATGATGATGCTTTAGTACAAGTTCTTTCTAAAGAAGTTATTTCTGAAGAAAAGGTCGAGTGGACAAACAAAAATGGGTTCAATTATGATTCATATAGAAACAAAAATAAAAAAATAATATTATCAAACGTTGGATATGGTATTGGAGTTTTTTGGTTAGGTGAATATGGAGAATCTCCTACATGTAAAAAAAAGTGTTCAGGTAAAAGTGGTGATTCTCTTCTTGAATGTGCCGAAAATTATTGTGCAGATTCTAAAAACTCGACTAAAAAAGAAGCTTGTATTGAGTCTTGTGGATATAAAAAACCAGAATCATATAAATGTGATAGTTCAAGTAAAACAACAGCTTCCTCTTCAACCTGTCAAGCCACTGTAAAAAAATCAAAAACAACTTGTTCAACTTCTGGTTATACAAAAACTGTATGTACTGAAACAACAACTGTAAAATATCCAAGCATTTCAAATTTAGCATTATCAAAGAAAATGTCATATACACTTACTACATCTGGTTCAAAAAATTGTACAATTTATTTTAACTATAATTTATTTAAATTCAATTATGCAACACAAACCGGATCTAGTGGAAGAACTACATTGTTGAATAAGCTTACTTATGCAACTTCTAAAAGTTCTTATGAATATGAGTGGAATACTAATAAAAATAATATTTTAACAGATAGTAGTATGAAAGTAGGAACAGTTGATGCAAAGCTTAAATTATCATCTAGTAAAACAAATACAAAATTAAGCGATTCTTCTAAAAAAAGTATTAAACTTTTTGCAGATGGAAAAACTACTACAAAAGAAATCACTTCTAGTAAAAAATATTCATCTACAAATAGTAGTAGTATTGTTTTAAATGATAATATAAGTTTTTCAAAATATTCTAGCAGTAAAATTAATACGATTGTTAATTTTAATAAAGATTCATCGGGTATGAAAGATACAAACAAGTGTAGTTTTAAATTGACTCCTGATGAAGATAGATTCTCTTGTAAAATTGAAGTAATTAGTGGTTCTATGCAAAATGGAAAATATACTGGAGATGTAAAATTAAAATATACTGCAACATATGAACTAAAAAAATCAGGAACAACATCATTTTCTACTACGAAGTTTCCAAGTGGCTCTAAATTTAATTTTAATGGAAAGTCTATATCTGCTAATTTGAATAGCAGTAATAAAATTACTAATACAATAACAGTTTCTAAAAGTAATGGTAATAAGACTGTAAAAGGTAGTGTTACTGTTAACGGTGTTACTAAATCATGTAATGAAGTTGTAGTTAAATTTGTACCATCTCCTGTTGAAGATGTTAAGTGCAACGTAAAAATTAGTGGAGAAAAAAATTCAAAAGGTGAATATACATCTGATGTTGATGTAACATACAATGCAACTTATTATGAAAAAAATACTAAATCAACTGTTTTTCCATCAGGTACTAATTTTATTCTTGACGGTTCAAAACAGACAATGATAAAGTATGCGACTGATTGGATTAAGACAATAACAAGAGAAGCTGGTAAGTCAAAAACTATATATGCAAGCGTTACCACTCCTTCAGGAAAAAAAGCAAAATGCAATGAAACAATTAAGTTTGCGAAAGATGATAAAGTTAAATATTCATGCTCGTTTGAAATTATTAATAGTGAAAATAATACTGATTCAACTGGTGCGTTTTTAAACGATGTGAATGTAAAATTTAAATCAAACTATCAGATAAGGAAATCTGATTCAAGTGAGTATTTGGATAGTGAGTTTCCTAAAAATACAAAAGCAAATGTGTCTTATGATAGTAATTCTAAAAGTAATTCTAAAACACAAAAAATATTAACCAATCAAACATTATCAGGTACTTGGTATGAAAATAAATTTACAGTTAATAGAATTGCTGGAAATATTATTAATCTTTCAGGTGAAATTATAGTAAATGGTAAAAGTGTAGTTGCTTGTAATGATAGTTTTAAATTTTCAAAAAACAAAACATGTAAGGTAAAATCAATTTCTATTGAAAATACTGATGATGATAAAACTATTATTACTCCAAAAATATCATCAGGAAATAATCTTGTTGCTCCTAATAAATATGAAATTACTGGTTCTTCTGCAAACATGAAATGTGATAATTCGGGAA
>JAQXRJ010000027.1 GCA_029218465.1 bacterium
GCTTATCAAACAATGCTTCCAAAGGCATTGAAAGCTAAAAATGGAAGTACAGTTAATATAAAATATGAAACTTATGTTGTTATTTTAAAAGATGGAATATTTAATGGTAAAAAGAAAGAAGTATATGATTACATTAAAAAAAATGGAAAAGTTTTGAAAAAAAATGTAAATGATATTTCTAATTATGCTGTTAATCAATTAATAAAAGATGGATTTATTAAAGAAATTAAAGAAGAAGTAAATAGACTTATAAGTTATGATATAAAAGAATATAAAAAAAATATATTAAATACTGAACAAGAAAATGCTGTTTTAGAAATAACTAAAGAAAAAAAATTTAAACCATTTTTGTTGCATGGCGTTACTGGATCTGGAAAGACAGAAGTATATATGAATATAATAGAAAATGTTTTAAAAGATGGAAAAGAAGTAATTGTTTTAGTCCCAGAAATTAGTTTAACTCCACAATTAACAAGTATTTTTAAATCAAGATTTAAAGATAATGTAGCAATTCTACATAGTAGATTATCTGATGGTGAAAGATATGATGAATGGAGAAAAATAGAGAGAAAAGAAGTTAGTATTGTAGTAGGTGCCAGAAGTGCGATATTCGCACCGTTTACTAATATTGGATTAATAGTAATTGATGAGGAACATTCAAGTTGTTATCATCAAGAAAATGTTCCAACTTATAGTGCTATTGATATTGCTTTATTTAGGGTTAAGAAGCATAATGCTTTAGTAGTTTTAGGAAGCGCAACTCCATCAATTGAAAGTTATACAAGAGCTAAACTTAATATTTATAAATTAGTTGAAATAAAAAAACGTGTTAATAAACAAATGCCAAATGTTGAACTTTTTGATATGAGAACTGAATTTAAGAAGGGGAATACTATTATTTCTAGTAGACTTAAAGAAAAAATAATAGAAAGATTAAATAATAATGAGCAAGTTATTATTTTACTTAATAGAAGAGGCTATACTACAAGTTTAATTTGTCATGATTGTGGTAATACAATAAAATGTCCTAATTGTGATATTCCTTTAGTAAAACATAAATCTAATAATAAACTAAAATGTCATTATTGTAATTATGAAATAAATGATATTGTTATTTGTCCTAAATGTCATTCGAAAAATTTAAAATCTTTTGGGTTTGGTACGGAAAAGTTGGAAGAAATTATAAAAGATATGTTTAATGCAAGGATAATTAGGATGGATGTTGATACAACTAGTAAGAAAGGTTCACATGAAAAGATCATCAAATCTTTTGAAGAACATGAATATGACATTTTGATTGGAACACAGATGATTGCTAAGGGTCTAGATTTTAAGGATGTAACACTTGTTGGTGTTATTAATGGAGATGCTAGTCTTAATATTCCTGATTTTAGAAGTGGAGAACGTACTTTTCAACTTTTAAATCAAGTTGCTGGTAGGTCTGGTAGAAGTAATAAGAAAGGTGAAGTTATTATTCAAGGATTTAATATTGATCATTATAGTATTAGGCTTGCGGCGTTAAATGATTATAGTAGTTTTTATAATATGGAAATGAAGATTAGAAAAGAATTAAATTATCCTCCTTTTTGCGATATTTTACTTATTAAGATTCAAGATAAGGATTTAGATAAATGTTTTAATGAAGGAAATAGAATTGTTGAGTATTTAAGTGATATAAAAAATATCAATGTTTTAGGACCTTCTACGGCTATGATTCCTAAAGTAAATAATATATATTGTGTTCAGATAATTATAAAATATAAAGAATATAAATTAATTGCTGATAAAATTAATTATATTAATAATAGTTATAAAGAAAGCAAAGTAAAAGTAATAATTGAATTTAATCCTATAAGATTATAAAAGTGTTCTTATAAGTGTATGAAAAAGGATTAATATGTGTTAAAATATTAATTAGGAGGTAGATATTAATGGATGTTAAAATAGTTTTTATGGGTACACCTTTATTTAGCGTTCCAATACTAGAAGCACTTATAGAAAATTATAATGTTTTAGCTGTTGTAACACAGCCTGATAGGGTATCAAATAATAAAGTTTCAGAACCTATTATAAAAAAAATTGCAGA